>PBKF01000014.1 GCA_002722105.1 Fidelibacterota bacterium | reverse complement strand
AACGATTTGCAATCTCCAGATTGATTGGTGCACCACCGGGGTATGTTGGTTATGAAGAAGGAGGTGAACTGACTGAAAAAGTCAGACGCAACCCATATTCTGTTGTTCTGCTCGATGAAATAGAGAAAGCACATCAGGATTTATATAATGTATTACTTCAGGTGTACGACGAAGGTATTTTGACAGATGGACTTGGAAGAAAAGTAGATTTTAGAAATTCAATTATAATCATGACATCAAATATGGGAACTCGTGATTTAAAAAACAATGGATTTGGATTTGGAAATGAAAAAGCAGATGCAAATTATTATAAAATGAGAGAAATACTCTTGGATAAGGTTCAAACATTATTTTCGCCAGAACTTATAAATCGTATCGATGAATCTATTGTGTTCCATGCTTTAACGGAACAGAATGTTTATGATATTATTGATCTTCAATTGTCAGACTTGATACAAAATCTTGCAAAGCTAGGTTTAGGACTTAAACTTTCTAGATCAGCAAAAAGGTTACTATCAAAAAATGGATATGATCCGAAATATGGAGTCAGACTTCTCCGTCGCGAAATTCAAAAATCCTTAGAAGACCCCATATCTGAATTGCTACTGAAAAGAGTTTTTAGTGATGGGACTATACTTTCAGTCACAGTGCGAAAGAAGAAATTTCATTTTGATTTTAAAAAGACATCAAAAGTTTCCCGAAGAAAGCCAAAGTCTCCAGCAAAATAGAGAATAGTCCGCCATATAGGAGGATAAAAATATGCATTCTGTCATATTGTAAGATCATTTTACATGGTACGTTCCTTGTCATAAAATATATAATTTTTTAATGAATTAAATTTTATCGATTATAAGGAGAAAAAATGGGGAAAATTATAGGAATTGATTTAGGTACAACTAATTCTTGTGTGGCTGTTTTGGAAGGTGGAGAACCTACCGTCATAAACAATCCCGAGGGTGGGAGAACTACACCTTCAATTATTGGTTTTGCCAAAGATGGAGAGCGCCTTATTGGCCAGGCTGCAAAAAGACAAGCAGTTACTAATCCTGAAAACACTGTTTTTTCAATAAAAAGATTTATGGGTCGCATGTATGAAGAAGTTGGAACAGAGTTATCTGAAGTTCCCTATAAAGTCACCAAAAATTCCAGTGGCGCATGTGTCGTTACAGTAGGAGATAAAGAATATACCCCGCCTGAAATTTCAGCTATGGTACTTCAGAAACTTAAGCAGCAGGCGGAAGAATATCTTGGCGCAACTGTGACTGATGCTGTCATTACTGTTCCAGCTTATTTTAATGATTCCCAACGCCAGGCCACAAAAGATGCAGGTAAAATTGCCGGACTAAATGTACGTAGAATCATAAATGAGCCCACAGCTGCTTCATTAGCCTATGGATTGGATAAGAAAAAGGATGAGAAAATCGCAGTTTTTGATTTAGGTGGCGGTACTTTTGATATTTCAATTTTGGAATTGGGTGATGGCGTTTTTGAAGTTAAATCATCAAATGGAGATGGTCACTTGGGTGGAGATGATTTTGATCAAAAAGTAATAGAATGGATTGCAGATGAATTCCAAAAATCTGATGGAATTGATCTTAGGAAAGATCCAATGGCTCTTCAACGTTTGAAAGAAGCAGCAGAAGCGGCTAAGAAAGAACTTTCTTCATCAAAACAAACGGATATTAACCTTCCTTTTGTAACAGCAGATGCATCAGGACCAAAACATTTAAACCTGAACTTGACTCAAGCAAAGTTTGAAGAGCTTGTTAATGATCTAGTTGAAAGGACAATTGCTCCCTGTAAACAAGCAATCAAAGATGCTGGCCTTTCCACTTCTGAAATTGATGAGATAATTCTTGTTGGTGGATCAACTAGAATCCCAAAAATTCAAGAAAAAGTAAAAGAAATCTTTGGAAAAGATCCGAATAAAAGTGTAAACCCTGATGAAGTTGTAGCACTTGGTGCTGCAATACAGGGGGGCGTACTTTCCGGGGACGTAGATGATATTTTACTTCTAGACGTAACTCCGTTGTCACTTGGAATTGAAACATTGGGTAGTGTCTCTACTAAGCTTATAGAACGAAATACAACGATACCAACGAAAAAATCTCAAGTTTTCAGTACAGCAGCTGATAACCAGACTACTGTTGAGATTCATGTCTTACAAGGTGAACGTGAGATGGCATCTGATAATAAAACCATCGGAAGGTTTCATTTAGCAGATATACCTTCTGCACCACGTGGAGTTCCCCAGATAGAGGTTACTTTTGATATTGATGCAAATGGTATATTAAATGTAAATGCTAAGGATAAAGCAACAGGGAAAGAGCAAAGTATTCGTATTGAAGCATCCAGTGGTTTATCTGATAGTGAAATTGATAAGATGGTAAATGATGCTAAAAAGAACGAAAGTGAAGATAAAGAAAAACGGGAAAAAATAGATGTTGTAAATCAAGCTGAACATTTGATCTATGAAACAGAAAAAAATATTACAGAACATGGCGATAAGCTTGACGATTTAGAAAAGGATAGTTTAACAGAAAAAGTTGATTCATTGAAGAAAGTCAAGGATAATGGAAATCTTGATGATATAAAATCGGCGATGGAAGAGCTAAATACTTCCTGGAATGAAGTTGCATCAAAATTGTACGATGCAACCAAGCAAGAAGAGAATACAGGAGAAGGGAAAACAGCAAGTGAACCATCTGAAAAAAAGAAAAAAGAAGGTGAAATTGAAGATGCAGATTTTGAAGTAGTTGATTAAGATAGCTTGCTAATATTTTTTAAAAAAAGCGTTCTCTAAGAGCGCTTTTTTTTATATGGAACCCGTTTCTTAAATTTGGGTTATTTTTATGATCAAAAACCGTAAAAAATATATCATCGGAGCAGGAATTGGGTTTCTCCTGATATTTATATCAATACTACGTACAACTGTATGGATCGGTTTTATACAAAAAAAAGTAAACGAAAAGCTTGCCGTAAAAGGGTGGAATATACAGATTGAAAAATCATCCGGTATCCTAACTGGAACAACTAAATTTTATAATTTGACCCTTAAACATTATAATAGTCAGAATGTCGATATCGATATTGCAACGGTAAACTTTGGATTTATAGAATCATTATTTGGTAATGTTACTTTTGATCTGATATCAATAGAAGGGTTAAGTGGAGATGTTGATTATTTATGGGAGAATAAAGTGTCTGAAGAAATACAGCAAAATCCATTTCATTTTCCTTTTTTTGTAAAATCTTTTTTTATTGAAGGTGACATAAGTTCTGTAATTAATAATAATTCTTTTAATCTTGATTTAAAAATGGGAGGTGAAATAATTGGTGGATCTAAACCTATTATCCATTTTGATTTATTAAAATTAAGTATACTGGAGAATAAGGGCCTGATTATTGATATGAGAAGTTTGGTTTTGGGCAAAAATGGAAAAGATTATTATATGAATAATTTAAATGGTACGGTGATGGGCTATCCTGTAAATGGATCGTTGATATTCAATAATGACCTTCCATTATTGGTTGGAAATATGATGGTTTATGATTTAACTATTCCTGAAGAATTATTTAAACGATTGCCACTTCAAAATAAATTCTCTTCTTTTCACGTCAAATTTGATTTTGAATCAGATCTTAATAATTTTGATGGAAAAATGATATTAGCCAATGATTTGGGATTAGATATGCATGGAGAATTTTTGATTCAAAAGGATAAGACTACCTGGATTTTAAAACAAATACAATTATTTGGAGAGAAATCTAAATTAACGGTAAATGGATTTTATAAAGAAAAAGACCAAACTACTTTATATATGAATCTAATAAATTTAGACTTAAGTAGATGGATGACAGATCAAAAGCCTACAGAGATGTCCGGTCTGGCCATAATTAATGGCAGTTTGACAAAATCAGGCTCCTTAGACCAAATTGATCTAACCTTAGAAATGGCTGAAACAAAATGGCATGAAAAGGGAGAGATTTCCTTGCATGGCCAAGTCTCTTATCAAGATAGTATTATATCAACGATTGATCCAGTGATGATTATGATTGGTGACAGTTATATCACGATAGATGGGGAAGGTAATTTTGCAAATAAAGCCATAAATATTAAAGGTGAGATTGAAAGTGCAGAAGTTGAATTAATTAATCGATTACTTCCGGTAAATTTTGATTCGGGAAAAGCAACTGGGAATCTTACAGTAAGAGGTAATTTCTTCTCTCCTTCTGTTACTGCAGATCTTACATGTGAAAAAATAATATTGGATAATTTTAAATTAGCTTCCCTTGAGTTCAATTCACAAATCAATGTAAATGATACGCTTACATCAGGATTTGTGGAGATGAAAGCTGGTAAGGGCAGATGGGAAGAAAAATCTTTTGATAGTGGGACTATCAGCGCAACAATTAATAACAGTAATGTAATTATCAATAATTGTCATTTTAAATCTGGAAAAGATTTTTTACAAGCATCGGGATCTTTTGATGGTAAAAAATATTATATACTCGATCGTTTCCAATTAGCATATGAAACCCATTATCTTGTTAATGCACATCCAGTATCATTTTTTTTCAGAGACTCACTACTTCAAGTTGAACCATTCGAATTTCATATAAATGATGGTATGATGGAGGGAGTAATTACGGGTGGTAACCAGCCTGAAGGACGATTCAAAATGTCAAATTTTAATGCTGAAATCATCACTCAATTTTTGAATGATGAGAGATTGAATGTTTCAGGATTTATTTTTGGTGAAATCTGGTTAAAGATGGTAGCAGGCAGTATAGATATGGATGCAGATCTGTCTTTAAAAAGCGGATACTATATGGAAGAGCCCTTTGAAGAAATGACATTATCTTTCCTATTTAAAGATGGTATATTACATATGGATGACATTTCTATGACACGTAAGGGAACAATGGGTTTGCAGTTGCATGGTATAATCCCTGTTGGAAAAAGGCAAAAAATAAAATCATCCATTTCATTACATTCTACATTCTCAAACCTTCCAATGCAATTCATTCATAGATTTATACCTGATTTTTTTACATTAGGAGGTAATGCTACCGGATCATTTCATTTGAATGGATTTCCTGATAATACAAATTTTATTTTTGATTTAGAAATTGAGGATAGTGTCTTTGATTTAGTTGAAATGGGTCAATTCAAAGGAAATGGAAAATACGATGGAAAAAAATTGATCATTGATTCTGCCGAATCTATAAGAAATGATGCTACTATAAAAGCCTACGGGGAAGTTCCGTTTGATTTCAATCTAAGTTCTCCTAAAATAGGACGAATATTTCCGGGGGAAGTGTTTGATTTTCATGCTGAGGGCCAATTGGGATCACTTCCTTTTTTATCACCCTATTTATCCGAATTAGATTCAGTGCGAGGTAATGTTGATATTGGCCTTTCTCTTTCAGGACCTGTCGATGCTTTAATACGTAATGGACATTTACGAATAAACAATGGGAAAGTTTATACCCTTTTAATTAGTGACCCAGTTAGCAATATTAATGGGGAAGCATACATGAATAATAACAAGTTGGTAATAGAGAATATGAATGGATTACTATTTCATAATTCTGGTAAATATTCCAAACCAAAAAAACAAAATACAGTTATTTCCGGGGCCGTCGATTTCACTCAATTTTTTAATCCTCGGTATGAATTAAAGATTAAATCAAAAGAATCTTCCTTTAAAACATTATATTTAGATATACAAGGCCAGAGTAATTTAGATGTTACTATAACCGGCAGAGACACGGTCACTATTGCTGGAATTTTAGAGGTTTTAGATGCGAATATTTTTTATGAATTCACTACAGAAGAAATGGGGACTGCTATTAATGAAGAAAAAGGAAAAGTTATGGCATATCAAATCACTATACCAATTAGAGGTCAAGCTTTTTTTCAAAATTCTCAGATTGATGCAAAGCTCAGTGGAGAATTGAGTTTATCACAGATTGGATACCAAGAAATGGATTTTGGTGGTGAAATCTTTGTAGAAGATGGCAGTGTCTTTTCCTATAAGGATAATTTTAAAGAACTTCAGGGTTATGTAAATTTTGATAACAAGGGTTTTAATCCAATAATGGATTTAAATGCATTCACCATGATTGATGATGAGCGAATTGATTTGCGAATTAGCGGTGGCTTGGATGATCTGGATATTTCACTGTTGTCTGCTAGTGGTTTCTCAGAAAGTGATATTTTAGAATTGCTTACTTGGGGAAAGAGATTTGAAGAACAGGAATTAACTTCAACAGGTTTTGGGAATCAAACAGTTTCAATTCTAGGATCGTTACTTGAGAATCAATTAGAAAAAAATCTAAAGGAATCAGAACTAGGTAAATTAGGGCTAGTGGATGATATTCAAATTTCTGGAACTGCGGGTTTAATTCAAGGGACAGATGATGATTTTGAACTAACCGCCAAGCGAAAAATTGGTGATAAAACTTTTTTAAATTTATCATATAAAAGGTCTTTCTCTCTCACTAACCCTAATCAATCACAGATCGGTGTAGAATATAAATTAAATAGACATTTTTCTGTGGTGGGTAATATAGATGAGGATGGAAACTTGAACCTAAAATATCGTTACCGTTACGCTTATTAACTAACCAGTGAAAAAAAGTTATCTTTTCTTTCTGTCTTTTATTGCATGGATTAGTACATTACATCCACAGTCTGATGATGTTATAATCAGATCAGTAACTTTGGATGGAAATGATAAAGTTTCCATTAAAGAAGTGTTATATTTAATTCGTCAGCGCCCACCCAATTTATTTTTTCGTCGGCCAGAATTTGATTCTAGATTATTAAAATTAGATGCTCTAACTTTAAAAAGTTATTATCATTCAAAAGGCTTTTTGGATGCTGATGTACAAGAATCATATATTATTGAAAATGGTACAGCAGATATTATTTATAAAATTCAGGAAGGTAAGCAATATTATTTATCGAGTATAGAAATAATTGGAAATAACAACATATCGAATGAAACTATAATAAATATACTTGGATTAAGAATAGATAAGCCTTATGACCCTGTTTTTATCAATGATAATTTATTTAAGGTGGAAAATGAATATCATCAGATTGGGAAATTATTTTTCACTATTCAGGTTTTAGATGAAATTACAGATTCTGTAAATGTAAAAATTGAGATAAATGAAGGGAAAGATGTTTTTATTAATAAGACATATTTCGAAAAAATAGGGAGTATTGATAGTACTTTGGTATGGAGAGAAATAACTTACAAGAAAGGAGATCTATACACAAAAAAAGAAATGGATATCACTTCTAGAAGAATCAAAGAAATGGGTGTTTTTTCTATGGCAAATATGGTTCCAGTAAAGGTAGCAGATTCTGATTCATTAGTAAATATGGTGATTGAATTCCGTCGATATAAACAAAGAGAGTGGAATTCAGTTGGAGGTTATGACCCAATTAGATTCGCTGAAGGGGCCGAACCCCTACCTGCACTTAGTGGTACTCTTGAGTGGCGAAATAGATCCTTTTTTAATACACCAACTCAATTTACAACAAAAATTTTAGCTGGTATTCCTGTAGAAGAAGAATTAATTCTCCCAAGAATCCGATATGATTTAAGTTTAGCGAGCAATTGGTTTTTTGGCATAAGATTTCCAACAAAAATTACTGGTTACTATGAGACATTTATTGAATATAAAGATCAAATTGAAACCATTGAAAGGCTTGGTGTTAATTTATCCCAACGAATACAATTTGAAAGCCGATCATATTTTGAAACAAAATCTGTGTGGGAGTCTTTTAGCGATCAATCAGTATCCAATGAAAATATTGAACAAAGATCCATTGGTTTCAGATTAAATATAGATCGAAAAGATAATCCATTGTTTACACGAAAAGGCTACCTATTCCTATGTTCATTTAAATCAGCCGGTTCTTTTTTAGGAGGAGAAAGGGATTACACGAAAACTGATTTTACATTTCAATCCTATATTCCTATAGGAAAAAAGTCAGTTTTTGCATCTAGATTAAAGATTGGGAGACTTTGGGGTTGGAAAAAAGAATATTCAGATTATTCTTATGAGAAATTTTATTTAGGAGGCAGTACTTCCATGCGTGGTTGGGATGTACTGCGATTTGAAGAAGTTAATGGTGAACCTGTTGGTAAGTTAATTCGTTTGATGGCAAATGTAGAATATCGTTTATCTTTATATAAATTATTAGGTTTGACAATGTTCTTAGATGGGGGCTTATTGGCTAATAATATTGATAATATTTCTAGGAAAATCTTTAAAGTAGATACTGGAATTGGTCTCACAATTCAAACTCCATTGGGTCCCGCTAGGGTAGATTATGCTTTTCAGACTTTGAATCCAAATAATTGGAAAATACAATTAGGTGTCCAAAACTTATTTTGAATAAAAATTTTGGAACTGACTATGCAATAGCGCATTTAATCATGACCAAAGGCTTTCTAGGAAAGAAAACAAACCTTAATTTCCGCGGCTTTTAAATAACAGGAATAAAATGAATACCAGACTTTTAATTTCAATTTCAGGGTTATTATTAATTTACGGATGTTCTAAATCTGCGGATGAATTATTTGAGATATCTAATGAAAATCTGAAAAATGATGAAACAGACAAGGCAATCACGGGATATGAGAAACTGTTGTATAAATATCCAGAGGATACTTTAGCATCCCAAGTACAGTACAAACTAGCTACTTTACATTTAAATTGGAAAAATGATCTTCCTGCGGGGTACTCTGCTCTCGAAGCAACCGTAAGCAACTATGGTGGGACAATCCATGCAACGCAGGCTCAAAAAGAAATTGATCAATTTCCTGAATATATTCTTAATAAAGCAGAATCTCTTCGGAAACGGAAGATGGTTAAAGAATCTGTAGAACACCTAATGTACATGTTAGATAACCACTCACAGCATCAATTAGCACCAAAAGCACAATATATGTTGGGTGATTTATATATGAATGATCTTCGTGATTTTACGACGGCTGTTCAAGAATATCGTAAAGTGATTGAAAATTATGCAGGTTCTTCACAGGAAGCTCATGCACTTTTCATGATTGGCTATATATATGCGAATGTAGTAAATGATCCAAAAAGCGCAGAAATTGAATATAAATCTTTTCTGGAAAAGTTTCCTACCCATGAGTTGGCACCATCAGTCAAATTTGAGATTGAATTTCTTGGGAAAAGCATTGAAGAAATTCCTGCACTTAAACATATAACATCTTAATAAATTCACCTATGTCCGAATTCAGTTTAACCGAGGTCAATGAAAAGATCTCAAAATCATCTGTATTTGTAGATGATTTAATTAAGGGGATGAACCAAATCATTATTGGTCAGGAAAACTTAGTTGACAAGATTATAATTTCCATACTTGCAAATGGACATATTTTGCTTGAAGGGGTACCAGGGTTAGCAAAAACATTAACCGTTAATACTTTATCCAAACTGGTTAATACTAATTTCCAACGGATTCAATTTACGCCTGACATGTTACCTGCAGATTTGTTAGGAACGCTAATATACAATCAAAAAACAGGCGAATTTGACACACGAAAAGGCCCTATTTTTTCCAATATAATCTTAGCAGATGAGATCAACCGCTCACCTGCTAAGGTTCAAAGTGCATTGCTTGAAGCTATGCAGGAGCGCCAAGTAACAATTGGCGAGAATACATTCCCTTTAGCTTCACCATTTTTAGTAATGGCAACTCAAAACCCTATTGAACAGGAAGGTACTTATCCATTGCCAGAAGCACAGGTAGATCGTTTCATGTTTAAGTTGGTTGTTCATTATCCAGATAAAGAATCGGAAAGAAAAGTACTGCGCCAGAATACAATATCAAATAGTTTGGATACAATTAATGCTGTCGTCACGCCAGAACAAATTATAGAGGCGCAACAAGTTATTCATGATATTTACGTAGATGAAAAAGTTGAAGATTATGTATTAAATCTAATTTTCGCTACTCGGGACCCTGTCGGGCATGGTTTAAAGGATCTCGAAGGAATTATTGATTTTGGTGCATCGCCAAGAGCTACAATAAATTTAATTCGATCTGCAAAAGCTCGGGCATTCACAGAGCACCGCGGATATATTACGCCTGAAGATATACGTTATATTGGTGCCGATGTTTTACGCCACAGGGTAATTTTAACCTACGAAGCAGAAGCAGAAGAATTAACATCTGAAGATGTGATCCAAAGATTATTTGAAGTTGTAGAAGTACCTTGATTCTACAGTTGGTCTTCTTCTCAAAAAACTAGAGGCTAATAAATGCTTCCCCGCCAAATCCTGAAAAAAGTTAAACAGATTGAGATCAGGACTCGTGGTCTTGTGAATGATTTATTCGGTGGTGAATATCATTCTGTATTTAAAGGCCGTGGCATGACTTTTTCGGAAGTACGTGAATATCAACCGGGAGATGATATTCGACTTATTGATTGGAATGTTACCGCCCGCACTGGCTCGCCATTCATAAAAATATTTGAAGAAGAGAGGGAACTTACAGTTTACTTAGTTGTGGATATTTCTGCCTCAGGTGAATTCGGATCAGGGCAGCAATTAAAGCGGGATTTTGGGGCGGAGATTGCAGCTGTACTTGGATTTTCTGCCATTAAGAATAATGATAAAGTTGGATTAATCCTTTTTTCTGATGATGTAGAAAAATATGTTGTCCCGAAAAAGGGCAAAAGCCATGTGCTTCGGGTTATCCGTGAACTGTTATACACACAGCCTGAACGTACTGGAACTTCTATTAAAAATGCTTTGGATTATCTATTAAAAGTCGCTAAGAGGAAAAGTGTAGTTTTTATCATATCAGACTTTTTGGATGAAAATTATTGGGCTTCATTAAAGGTAGTCAACAAGAAACATGATGTAATTGGTATCAAATTACTGGATCCTGCTGAAACTAATTTACCAGATATAGGACTTCTGAAAATGGAAGATCCTGAAACAGGTGAAGCATTTTGGGTCGACACTTCTTTAAAGAAAGCACGTGAACGTCTAAAAATAGAAATCCAGTCTAAGCAGGAAATATTCAAGAAAGATGCAAGAAAAATTAAATTTGATATTATTCCAATCTTAACAAGTCAAGATTACGTTGAACCTCTAATGTCATTTTTCAGAAATAGGGAAAAAAGACATTAATGAAATTGGTATTTGGGCATTTAATTTATTTTTCATTGCTATTTTCACAATCCTTAAGTGTTATTTCAGAATTAGATACCACTGAAGGATTCATTGGCGATATATTTAAATGGTCTGTCAAAGTTGAGGGAAAAACTGATCATAAAATTCAATTCCCTGAATTGAAAACTATTAATGATTCAATCTCTTTAAGGAATAAATATTTGATTTATGAAAATGGAAGTTTGGTAGGCATTCAATTCGAATTAATGGCATGGGATACTGGACATTTTATTCTTCCAGAATATTCAGTTAATATTTTAAACCCAGATAGCTCAATTCAATATACATTAGAGACAAATCAGATCGGTTTTTCAATCCAATCAATTCTAGCAAAAACTGACGTATCTGACTTTAGGCCGTTCAAGGGTCCAGTACCTGTACGTGGCGTTTTCCCAATGCGCCAAGTTTTATTATTGATACTTTGTGTTTTATTATTTTTTGGAATGGTTTGGACATGGAGACAAAGGCTAGAACCTCAATATGAAAAAGCAAACTATGTATTTAAAGAATCCCCGGAACAGCGGGCAATTCAACGACTTGGAGAATTAGACTCGAATGGTTTAACAAAGGACTTTTATGCTGAATTATCCCATATTTCTCGAGAATACATTGAAACTAAATATTTTATACGAACTCTTGAAATGACAACAGAAGAAATACGAAAAAATAAAGATTTATTTCCAATGAGTGATAATGTATTCTCTAAATGGATTCAATTCTTATCGGAAGCAGATATGGTAAAATATGCAAAGGATGTTCCAATTTCAGAGAAAATGAATTTAGATAAGGATATGATTTTTTCTCTTATTCAAAAATATTAAATTTTTTAATAATTTAAAATTCCCCTCATTTGAACCAACAAACTCCCTACGTAAATTTCAGACTCAAAATTTTAACTAATTAAGGATATTTATGGCAACGACTGCAGATATTAGAAATGGCGCTGTAATTCTGCACAAACATAAAAGAATGAAAGTTGTAGAATTTCAGCATGTTAAACCAGGGAAAGGCGGTGCGTTTGTACGAACAAAGTTAAAAGATATTCAATCTGGAAAAATTATTGATGAAACATTTAATGCAGGTCATCGATTGGAATTTATAAGAGTCGAAGCGAAAGCCATGCAATTCTTATATATTGATGGGCAATTTTTTATATTCATGGATAACGAAACATATGACCAAATTAATATTCCTGAAGATTCAGTTGGGGATGGTAAAAATTTCCTTGTTGGAGGAATGAATGTTGATCTTTTATTTGATGGTAATGAAGTTTTAGATATTCGTTTACCATCTCATGTTAAATTGGAAGTGACGAAAACAGAACCAGGGTTTAAAGGGAATACCGCAACCGGTGCAACCAAGCCTGCAACTATGGAAACTGGATTTACCCTAAATGTTCCTTTATTTATTGAAGAAGGAGACAAACTTCGTATTGATACACGAACTGGTGCGTATGTTGAACGGTCCAAGGAATAAATTTGAGAAGGAGTAATTATGTGGCAGGATAAATTGAAAGAAATCATCTACATACTTGAAAATTCAAATGTAAATGAAATAGAAGTAAATTTTTGGGGACGAAAATACCGTGTAACAAAAAGTCCCGGTATCTCTACAGTGGCTTCAAGTAATGCTGTATCTGCGCCTGCAATATCAACTCCAACTACTTCCGAGGTTATCGATGATGCATCTACTTTAGAATCTAATTCAGAAGTGGTCTCTAAAGGAGAAGAATTATTATCGCCTATGCCCGGGACTTACTATTCATCTCCAACACCGGATGATCCACCATTTATTTCTGTTGGTGATTCTGTGAAAAAAGGACAAATACTTTGTATTGTTGAAGCCATGAAAATAATGAATGAAATTGAAGCTGAGACAGATGGTATTGTTACAAAGGTTTTTATGGATAATGGAGAACCTGTTGAATACAATCAGTCATTATTTTTAATAGATCCTGCTTAAAAAAGTATGTTTAATAAAGTATTGATTGCTAACCGTGGTGAAATTGCACTTCGTGTGATTCGTGCTTGCCATGAGTTAGGGATAAAAACTGTGGCAGTATATTCCACAGCAGATGAATTATCACTCCATGTGAAATTTGCAGATGAAGCTGTTTGTATTGGACCTCCGCCCAGTACGGAAAGTTATCTAAATATTCCTCGTATTATTGCCGCAGGAGAAATTACTGGTGCTGACGCCATTCATCCGGGATATGGATTTTTATCCGAATCATCTCAATTTTCAAAAATATGTAACGAAAATAATTTCATTTTCCTTGGCCCCTCACCCGAAATTATTGATTCGATGGGTAATAAAGCCAAAGCAAAGACTACAATGAAAGCTGCTGGAGTACCTGTAATTCCAGGAGGAGAAGGTGTGTTAGATAGTCCAGAAGAAGCAAAAGCTAAAGCAGATGAAATGGGATACCCAATTATGTTGAAAGCTTCGGCAGGTGGTGGAGGTAGAGGCATGCGATTGGTAAAAAGTTCAGAAGATGTTATCTCTGCTTATAAATCAGCAAATCAAGAATCGCTAACAGCTTTTGGTAATGGAGATATATATATTGAAAAATTCATCGAAAATCCAAGACACATAGAAGTCCAAATATTGGCCGATACCTACGGGAATGCTATTCATTTGGGTGAACGAGAATGCTCTATCCAGCGCCGTCACCAGAAATTGATTGAAGAGTCGCCATCACCTTTGGTGGATAGAGAAACAAGAAAACAATTAGGCAAAGCGGCGGTAGCAGGTGCTAAAGCTGTGGATTATGTTGGAGTCGGAACCGTTGAATTTCTAATGGATAAAAATAAAGACTTTTATTTCATGGAAATGAATACTAGAATCCAAGTTGAACATCCTGTTACAGAAATGGTAACCGGCGTTGATTTGATTAAACAACAGATAAAAATGCACGCAGGAATAGAATGCCCTGAGTATTTACAGAATTTTAGATTACGAGGCCATTCTATTGAATGCCGAGTCAATGCCGAAGACCCTGCAAATAATTTTATACCATTCCCAAGTGAGATTACTGAATTTCATATGCCTGGTGGAAAAGGAGTTCGGGTGGATAGCCATGCATATACTGGTTATAAAATTCCAACTCAGTACGATTCTATGATTGGAAAAATTATCGTCCATGCTAAAAATAGAGAACGTGCAATTATTCGTATGCATCGTGCTTTGAAGGAAACTATTATTGCAGGGCCGAAAACAACTATTCCATATCATATGGCTATTATGGAAGATGAAAAATTTAAATCAGGGGAATTTGATACAAGTTTTCTTGAGACATTTAATTACGACCCCACCAAATATGCTTATAAGGAAGAAAATGAATGAATACTCCAGATCATTTACTTTACACAGAAGAACACGAATGGGCTGAATTCAAAAATGATGAAGTAACTATTGGCATTACGGATTATGCTCAAAGCCAACTTGGTGATATTATTTTCATCGAGTTTCCAGAAATAGGAGAAGAAATTTCTGCCGGTGATAATTTCGGGGAAATAGAAGCAGTAAAAACGGTGTCAGAGCTATATGCACCAATTTCAGGTAAAGTTACGGCAATTAATGAGGAATTAGATAATTCTCCCGAAACTGTAAATTTGGATCCTTATGGAGATGGTTGGATTATTAAAGTTTTGCCTTTAAATCCAGATGAAAAAGATGAATTAATGAACTTTTTATCTTATGAGGAATTTGTAGGATAAATGTCCGTTTTTAATCATATAAAATCCATTATTGATGAAAGGGGTGCAGCCTATGTTGTTTTATTGGATCCAGACCGGAAGAATGAATCCACTATTGAATCCCGTGTAGCATTGGCGAATGATTCTAGTGTAGATGCACTTTTTGTTGGCGGAAGTCTTATGATGGATAGTAACTATAATGAACGTGTCCAGAGAATTAAAGAAGCATCTGATATTCCTGTTATATTCTTTTCTGGCAGTGTTGGGCAATTGAATTCCCATTATGACGCCATTCTTTTTATGTCAATTATTTCAGGGAGAAACCCCCACTATTTAATAGGTGAACAGGCCATTGCTGCACCTATTGTAAGAGATATGGGTATTGAGACGATTTCAACAGGCTATATGCTAATGGAAGGAGGTGCCGGCTCTACCGTTGAATTTATAAGCGGTACTCGTCCTATTCCTATGAATCATCCTGATATTGCTGTTGCACATGCATTAGCGGGCCAATATTTAGGAATGAATATGATTTATCTAGAAGCGGGAAGTGGCGCGAAAGAACCTGTTGCTAATGAAGTTGTAAAAGCAGTTACAGATGTTTTAGATATTCCGGTTATCGCTGGTGGTGGAATTCGGGATACTGAAACTGCTTCAGAAAAAGTTAAAGCAGGTGCTTCTATTATCGTGACTGGAACTGTGATTGAAGAAAAGTCAGATTTAATGAAAGAAATGGCTGATGCTGTCCATTGGAAATAATCAATTGAAAGAAAAAGTTAAAGCCCAAATTCTTGCCAGTATTTTGATGAAAAAATCCATGGTTGAGTCTTGCGTATCTGATATTGAAGCAGCAGCGAAAATCATGATTAATTCCATACGAAATGGTGGAAAAATTCTATGGTGCGGAAATGGTGGTAGTGCAGGAGATGCGCAACATTTAGCTGCAGAACTCATGGGTGGCATGAATAGCCATGAAAGAAAACCGATTCCATCTATCGCCTTGACTACAGATTCATCATTTCTTACCGCCTGGTCCAATGATACTGATTTTGAATCCGTGTTTTCGCGCCAGGTCCAAGGATTAGGTCAAGAAGGTGATGTTTTGGTGGGTATCTCAACTAGCGGAAACTCGAATAATGTAATCACCGCAATAAAACAAGCGAAATACAAAGGACTCAAAACAGTGGTATTTACTGGGCAATTTGGTGGCATGATGAAGAATTTGGCTGATGTAACAATTTATGTACCGAGTAAAGACACCCAACGGATTCAGGAAGGGCATATTATGATGGGTCAAATTATTTGTGGATTAATTGAAGACGATTTTATGACTTAATATGGATACAAGATTCCAAGACTACCTGACTATGCTGAGAGTGGAACGAAATGTATCCCCAAAAACACTTGAAGCATACGGACGGGATTTAAAACAGTATTTTTCTTTTTTATCTGAAAAAAGTGTTCCTCATATCAATCAAATCAGTCAAGGTCATGTACGGGAATATATCAGAAAATTAAACCAATGTGGATTGGCCGCATCGAGTATTGCCAGAATATTTTCGTCAATACGATCATACCATAAATATTTATCTGCAGAACGTTTGGTTGATGAAAATCCGACTTTGGTTCTCACCAGTCCAAAAGCTCCGAAAAAATTGCCGACTGTATTGATGGAAGTAGAAATTGCAGCTATTATAGGCGCTGTGGATGAATCAAATCCCTTTGCACTAAGGGATAAAGCTATTATTGAAATGCTTTACTCTTGTGGCTTACGGGTTTCAGAATTGTGTGACCTAACGTTGAATCATTTTTTCTTAGATGATGACATGATACGAATCATGGGAAAAGGTTCAAAAGAAAGGTTACTTCCTATTGGGGCTCGGGCCAAAAAATATATCAATGAATATATGATTCATTCCCGCCCTGGCATGCAGAGAGGGAAAGGTGGCAGCACAATTTTTTTAAGTCGAAATGGGAATAAATTGACTCGAGCTATGATCAATAATATTTTGAAAAAATGGTCACAAATGGCAGGCATTACTAAACCGGTTTCTCCTCATACGCTTCGCCATTCATTTGCTACACATTTATTGGAAGGAGGTGCAGATTTGAGATTTGTTCAGGCTCTTCTGGGCCATAGTGATATCTCTACGACGCAGATTTATACTCATTTAGACAAAGAACATTTGAAAGAAGTTTATCAAACTCATCATCCGAGAAGCTGATGTTATTTCGTCTCCCACCTGAAGCACTTGTTTTGCTTATTCCTACATTAATTTTTGCATTATCATTTCATGAATATGCCCATGCCTGGATGGCATCAAAATGTGGAGATTTTACTGCTGCGAGGATGGGACGACTCACATTGAATCCAATGGCACACTTGGATCCTATGGGATCACTAATGATTTTATTTGTTGGCTTTGGGTGGGCAAAACCTGTTCCTGTAGATGGCCGAAATTTAAAGAACCCCCGAACTGATATGATGAAAGTTGCTGCTGCGGGACCTGTTTCTAATCTTCTTTTAGCCCTGATTGCTGGAATGATACTTAGATTCTTAAATGGGACTGGGTTACTAACGGAAGCTGTGTTTGTTTTATTGCTTTATTTTACAAGGATTAATATTGCCCTTGCAGTTTTTAATATGATCCCTGTGGCACCTTTAGATGGTTCTCAAATATTTTCTGGCTGGCTTATAAAAACGAATCCACAACTAGCATGGAAGATACAATCCTATGGTCCTCAAGTTTTATTTGGATTGATTTTATTTGGATACATTACCGGATTTTCGATTATTTGGCTTCTAATGGAACCTTTTGTGAGTTTCTTTATGTTGATTTTTGCAGGGATTTCTGTTTGATTTATGAACTCTTTCAAAAGAATACTGCCAGACAGACGGGGGAAAGGACGATCATTATGGTGGACACTGACCATGTTCATGATTGTTATGTTTTTCATTATTTATTTGAAAATGATTACATTTAGTTGAACAATGATAAAACTTGCAGAATGTGTCCCTAATTTTTCAGAAGGAAGAGACAAACAAAAAATTGACGATATTGTAAATCATATTTCAAACATCTCCAGTGTAACTGTTCTGGATGTTGATTCGGGTGAAGATACAAATAGAACAGTTGTTACATTAGTTGGAGGACCAGATGCTATCGCTGAAGCAGCATTCCAGGGTATCAAACGTGCTTCTGAAATTTTGGATATGAGCCAACATACAGGTACTCATCCGCGGATGGGGGCAACAGATGTATGTCCATTTATTCCTGTCAGTAATATGTCTGATGAGGAATGTATTAAACTTTCAAAGTTTGTTGGTCAACGGGTGGGCAATGAACTGGGTATTCCTGTTTATCTTTACGAAAAATCAGCACAGAGTGCTGAACGAATAAAACTTCCTGATATTCGCAAAGGAGAATATGAATGCTTGTCCAAAAAATTAAAAGACCCAAACTGGAAACCGGATTATGGACCTGCTGAACTACATGTAAAAGCAGGTGCAACTGTCATGGGTTGCCGTGAATTTTTGATTGCATATAATATTAATCTCAACACCAAAGATCATCGTTTAGCGATGGATATTGCATTTGAGTTACGTGAAGCTGGTCGTTCTAAACGAATTCCAAACCCAAAATCAAAAAATTTACTAGATGGTGAGATTGTGCGTCATGAGGGCGGAAAGCCGGTGAAGGTCCCCGGAATGTTTAAGGATATAAAAGGAATCGGCTGGTATGTGGATGCATTTCAACGAGCTCAAATATCGATTAATTTTAATAATTACAAAGTATCTACAATCCATGATGTATTCGATGCTGCCAGTAAATTAGCAGAAGAGCGTGGCGTTCGTGTAACAGGGAGTGAATTGGTTGGACTTATTCCGTTGGAAGCCATGACCATGGCAGGAAAACATTATTTAAAAAAACAAAATCGTTCCATTGGCGTACCTACTGCTGATATTGTTGAATGCGCTGTTCAATCTTTGGGCTTAAATGATGTGAAACCCTTTATTTTGAAGGAAAAGATTATCGATTATGCAGTTCAAGATGATAAAAAACTATTGATGGGCATGAAAAGCATCGAGTTTGTAGAAGAATTATCTACAAATAGCCCTGCTCCCGGTGGTGGAAGTGTTTCAGCCTTAGCTGGTGCTCTTGGCGCAGGATTATCATCCATGGTGGCGGCACTGACTCATGAAAAAAAAGAATTATTAGATAGCAAGCCGGAAATGGATGAGATTGGTTTGGAAGCTCAATTGTTAAAGGATCGACTCTCATATTTGGTTGATGAGGATACAAATGCGTTCAATAATGTCTTAGATGCCAATCGTTTGCCTGCAACAACAGAAGAAGAAAAAAAGGTAAAATTAGAAGCAGTTGAATCTGCCAATAAATATGCCATTGACGTTCCTTTGGAGACAGCTGAATTATGTTTTCGAGTGATTGAATTGGCTGAAATCCTTGTGGAAAAAGGAAATCCAAATTCTGTATCTGATATAAGTGTAGCGTCAGAAGTAGCCATAGCTGGCGTAAAAGGTGCCTGTATGAATGTATTAATAAACCTCTCTGGTCTGGATGATGAAGCTTATTGTGATGATAAACGAAAATCCGTAAAAAGTTTGGTATCTAAAGCAAATTCGTTGGTGCAAGCTGTATATGAAAAAACCATCGATAAAATAGAAAGTTGAATCATGATACTGGCAGATCTATATTGTAAATTAAGTGTTGTTTTATAATTTGATAATTTTACATGATTAAACAGTTATCAGAAGATCTCAGAAATAAAATTTCTGCTGGTGAGGTAGTTGAGAGACCTGCATCTGTTGTTAAAGAACTTATCGAAAATAGTTTGGATGCCTGTGGAACGGAAATTTCCATTGTAGTTGAGAAAGGCGGTCATCAAACCATTCAAGTTCGGGACAATGGCCACGGGATTTCTGCTGAGCAATTACCTGTTTCTATATTACGGTTTCATACCAGTAAAATATCTACGATAGATGATTTGATCACTATTGATACCCTAGGGTTTCGCGGAGAAGCTTTGGCAAGTATAGCATCTGTATCAGAAATGTCTATTTTATCAAGTAATGGGACTGGTGAAGGCGCAGAATTAACAATTGTGAATGGTATCGCTGGAGATGTACAACCGACAGCAAAAATTGGTGGAACGGAGATCACAATTCGCCATCTATTTTACAATACACCGGCACGGAAAAAATTTCTAAAAACTCCTCGAACTGAGTTAAGAAAAATAGTTGATGTAGTTCGACGCTTTGGCATTGCATACCCTGAAGTATCTTTCAAGTTAATTTCAGACGATAGACTTATTTTCCATGTACAGAAGGAAAATCTTGAAGATAGAATTGATAATTTATTGGATCCGACCTATTCAAAAAACTTAATTCCTATAAATGTTGTAAAGGGGGACTATTCCTTTTCAGGATTTGTTGGAAATTTAAACTTAGTCCGTTCCCGACCAGGAGAACAATATCTTATTATGAACCGCAGGTTCATCAAGGATCGACGCATGAATTCTGCTGTATATGGCGCCTATGAGTCCTTGGTCAAGCGAGGAGAGTACCCATTTTTTGTAATCAATTTGATTTTGCCGAATGACCAAGTAGATATAAACGTACATCCGATGAAAACGGAAGTCCGATTCAAAGATGATTGGCGTGTATTTCATGTATTGAAGGCCACAGTAAATGATGCTTTACAATCTATTCTAGAAACAATCCCTGGATTTAATCGGTCTTATGAATCAAAGTCGCAATTCAGCAAACATGAATCCAATTTCCGACCATTTACCTTTCGTTCTATATCGGAAACAATTCCTACAGACCCTAATCAGCGGGTGATGAATTTATCATCAAAAACATCGTCAAATAATCCTTTACAAACTAATCTTGAAAGGGCGAAAGATTATGTATCGAAACTGGCAGCGGTCCCCGCACAAGTTCAGGAAACAATCGCAACAGAAAATATTTGGCAGATCCATAAAAAATATATTGTTTCAGAAATAAATAGCGGGCTGGTTATTATAGATCAACACGTTGCCCACGAAAGGGTTCTCTATGAAGAGGCACTTAAAGCATTTGAGTCAACATCTATGGCCTCTCAGACAATGCTGTTTCCTGAAGTATTGGAATTTTCTCCTGATGATTTTGACGGGCTTTTAGATGTACTTCCCTATTTGGAAAAGATAGGATTTAAAATAAAAAAACAGGATGACACTTCTATCAGAATCGATGCCATCCCATCAGAAATGTCCTTGGGGAATGAGCGTAAAGTAATTAGAGAAATATTAGATAATTTCCTGAAAGAGCGAAAGCAATATAGTTCATTTCAGGAAGGCCTTGCTGCAATGTTTTCCTGTAAAGCAGCTATCAAAGCTGGTGACTCACTAACGCGAGATGAAATGCAGGAATTAGTTAATCGTTTATTTGCCACGGAACATCCATATTATTGTCCCCACGGACGTCCCATTATTGTACAAATGTCATTAGATGAATTGGACGGGCGATTCGAAAGGCATTAAAAATATAAAAAAGCTAATGTATTTATGATTTTTAACTGGTCTTACGGTAAAATCATTTCTTACTTGAAGACTCATAACCGGAATTATGGTTATCATTTTACGATGGGCCTCTGGTAATTCATCTTAATATTATTAAATTGTAGTTGCTCTACTAGAAACCATTCTTTTTTATCTTTACTTGATGCACCGGAACAATAGTTTTTAACATTTGACCTTTTTCTGGCAACATTTGAATTTTATATACAATGTCCATTCCTAGGATTACTTTACCGAATGCAGCAAATCCTTGTCCGTCAGGGTTCCGTTTACCATCAAAGTCCAATTCTGGTTGGCTGCCAATACAAATAAAAATTTCTGAACTGGCAGTTCCTGGTTCAAGGCGTGCCATGGAGATGATACCATCTTCATGTTTAATTCCTGTTTTATCTGTTGTTTCGTGAATGATTGGCGGGAGTTCCAAGGGATGTTTCTCAAGACCTAACCCACCTTGGATTACTTCAATTATCACATCATTAACAGACTGATTATTGATTTGAACAACTCTATAAAAATGAAAATCTTGATAGCGATTCTCTTCCACGTACTTTAAAAAATTTGAAACCGTGATTGGAGCTTGTTTGGGATAAAGTTCAATCTCAATTATACCAAGATCAGTCACCATTTTAACTATGGGATTTTGTACTAGATAAAGGGACAAAATATTCAACGCTAATATCTTATTTAACATATCTAGAATTTAAATAAAGTATTATTAATTATGTCTCAACCTATATCATATGATTTAAATTTTAATCTGTAAATGAATAAAAGCTAATTGAAGCTATACTTAAATTCTGCTATGCTATCCTATAAAGAAATTGAGGATGCTCATAATCGCATCCATCCTTTTATTCATAGAACGCCAGTTTTAACTAATTCCAGTCTGAATAATATGATTGGTGCTCAACTATATTTTAAATGTGAGAATTTCCAAAAAGCAGGCGCATTCAAAATTCGCGGTGCAACCAATTCAGTTCTGCAACTTTCTGAAAATGAACTCACTAGCGGCGTGGTTACCGCATCATCTGAAAACCATGGCGCAGCGCTAGCGATGGCAGTTTCTAAACTCGGTGGAAAAACTAAAGTAGTAATACCTAATAACACACCGATTATTAAAGTCAATAATGTAAAACGATACGGCGGTGAAATCATTTGGTGTGATGCGAATCTAATATCAAGAGAAAAAACATTAAAAAATGTGCTAGAAAATTCAGGTGGGGTATTAGTTCATCCGTATAATGATGAACGGATAATAGCCGGGCAAGGAACTATCACTAAAGAATTATTGGAAGATTATCCAAATTTAGATTGTATTATAACACCAGTAAGCGGCGGGGGACTTTTAAGCGGTTCTGCAATATCTGCAAAATTTTTAAATGATGATATACAGCTTTATGGAGCTGAGCCAATAGAAGCGGATGATGCATTTCGTTCCTTAATGACTGGAGAGATTCAAGCTAATAAAACCACCAATACAATATGCGATGGGCTTAGAGCACAGATTGGTACCATCACCTTTCCAATTATTCAGGAATATGTAGACCAAATTATTGCGATTTCAGAAGAAGAGATTATTAAAGCTATGCGGTTAATTTGGGAAAGAATGAAAATTATTGTTGAACCTTCATGTGCAATTACACTAGGGGCAATTCTGAATAAGAAGTACCTTTTTAAAGGAAAAAAGGTAGGGATTATACTTTCAGGAGGTAATGTGGATTTGGAAACGCTTCCATTTTAAAATTTTTGAATAAATAGTTAGTCTGTAGGTAAATATTCTGGAGCTCTTCTGTGTAATGTTCCCTGTTCATAAGCATAGGCGATTTCGATAAGTTTCGGTTCACTCCATGCTCTTCCATAAAATGAAATTCCAACAGGTAAATCTCCAATAAATCCCATTGGGACATTGATATTAGGATATCCTGAAAGGGCTGCATTTGCTGATGAAGACAATTTAATATTATCTCCATTTATCAGGTCAGTTTTCCAGGCCGGGCTGCCAGTAGGAGATATAATTGCATCAAGGTTATGTTGATCCATTATTTTATCAATACCATTATCACGGTAGGCTTCTAACATGTTTTCTAATGCATTTTTATATATTTTTGAACTAACGTCTCCTTTAGAATTTGAATTTTCCATTCTTTTTAAATTAAAATGTAACATTTCAATGCTATCAGCAAGCGTTGCTTGAATAGCTTCATCTAGACTCTCCACAGGAGAATTATTACCTAGTCTATCAAAATATTTTTTCAATCCATCTTTAAACTCATACGCTAAAACTTCTATTGAATTTACAGATGGTGATCCATCAACTATTTTTTCTAATTCAATAATTTCTGCCCCACTTTTTACCATAAAGCTAATTGCTTTGAAAATTAGGGAGTCTACTTTAAAATGAACGCCCTCCTCTGTTTTTAAATAACCAATCCTTTTACCTTTTAAGCCATCACTATTAAGGAATTGAGTGTAGTCTAGAAAGAAATTATTTTTACTATTAATAGTTTTATTATCACTTTGATCAATTCCAGTTACTGCACCTAATAAAATTGCAGCATCATGAACATTCCTTGCCATTGGCCCCGCAGTATCTTGAGTGTAACTAATGGGAATTATGCCTGTACGGCTCCATAATCCAACAGTTGGTTTAATGCCAACAATTCCATTTGCGTTAGCAGGGCACATGATGGACCCCCAAGTTTCAGTCCCAATAGCAACAGCACATAGATTTGCAGATACTGCTACAGCGGACCCTGAACTTGATCCACAAGGATTTCGATCTAATACATAAGGATTTTTTGTTTGCCCGCCAAGGCCGCTCCATCCGCTAGAAGAAAATGAACCACGATAATTAGCCCATTCACTTAAATTAGCTTTACCCAGGATTACCGCCCCAGCTTCCCTTAGTTTTTTGGCGACCCAACTGTCTTCGAGTGGAAAAGAGTCTTTTAGGATGCGCGATCCTGCAGTTGTAGGCATTTTATCTTTAGTATCAATATTATCCTTTAGAATTACAGGGATCCCATGCATTGGGCCTCTCATACCAAATATTAAAATTTCTTTATCCAATTCAGATGCAATCGTTAAAGCATCAGGATTTACAATAATAATTGAATTAAGAGATGGACCATTTTGATCTATGTTTTTTATTCGATCAATGTAAGCATTAACAATCTGCTCAACAGAAAAAGTCCCAGTCTTATAGCCATTGTGAATATCTTCTATTGTTATCTCTTCTAAATCGATTACTTTACTATTATTACCATTTTTACATGAAATAAAAACTATAAATAATGAAATAATAAAAAAGGAAATTATGCGATTATTTTTCATTTATAACTTCTCTGCTTTTAAGAAAATAACTTTTATCATTGACAGTTAAAATCCCTACTATGGTAATATTTAACTTATTCAAGTAACTTAAATTTATTTAAACTTTCCATTTTTTGAGTTCATAATTTATTTATTCGTACAAATAAACTTTAAAAAAGAGAATGATAAAAAATCACATACTAACAATTATTGGCCCCACAGCTAGTGGGAAAACTACTTTAGCAGTTGCAATTGCAAAACTAATTAAAGGTGAAATCATTGGGTTGGATTCTCGTCAGATATATAAAAATATGCTGATTGGAACTGCTCAACCTACTGAGGATGAAATGGATGATATACCTCACCATTTATTTGGTATTCGTGATCCATCTGAGCCAATTTCAGCAGGAGAGTATGCAAAACTTGTGTGTTCAAGGATTAAAAAGATTCAAGCAATTAAAAAAAAGCCCATTGTATGCGGTGGTGCAGGGCTTTATTACTATGCACTAAAAAAAGGAATTTTTGAAGGCAGTTTTTCTGACCTGCCAACTCGTAGACAGTTAGAGCAAGCTTATGAAAAAGATCCCGTTTCCTTATTAGATAGGTTGAAAACCATTGATCCAAACTATGCTAAGATTGTGCATATAAATAATAAGAAAAGACTCGTGAGGGCCTTAGAGATCTATCAAGCCACAGGAAAATCTCCCAGCGACCATTTTGCTCAACAGGAAAAAAATTTGATTGAATTTCCTAAACTGTTCACAGTATTGCTAAATTGGGATAAGAAGCAGTTAGTGAATAGAATTGCACAGCGAACAGATGAAATGCTAAAGGATGGATGGATTGAAGAAGTACAAGTATTAATAGAAAAACAAAATCAATTTGATAATATTTTCCCTGCTCTGGATTCTATTGGCTACCGCCAGATTCAATCCTATTTAAAAAATGAAATAAGCTATGATCAAATGCGCGAAGAGATAATAATAAAAACGCGGCAATTCTCCCGCCGGCAAATGCAATGGTTCAAAAAAGAAAATATTGATCTTTTTATTGAAATGGATGAATTGATTGAAACACCAATTGCTGAAATTATATATGATTTAATTTTCTAATAGGATCAAAATATATTTGTAATATTCAGGACTTAAAAATCCTTTAATCTGGTCCGGAGAGGCCGAAAAGGACAGGGAAATACCTTCGTGGGAGAATACAAAGCTCTGTCCGAAGGTATTTTTTTTAAGAAATGGAGATAGAATGAGTCAAAAAATTTTAATGGATGCCAAGGCTGTTGATCGATCCATTACGCGCTTAAGCCATGAAATAATTGAGCGCAATGAATACCCTGAAAATATTGTATTGATTGGAATTCATAATCGAGGCGTACCTCTAGCAGAGAGGATTCAAGGGAAAATACACTCCATCAGCGGTACCATATTGGAGACTGGGTCTTTAGATATAACATTTCACAGAGATGATTATCGAGAAAGGTTGGTGATCCCACAGGTTAAGGGAACTAATATTAATATCTCTCTTGATGGAAAAATGGTTATTCTTATAGATGATGTTATATACACTGGAAGGACTATTAGAGCTGCAATGGATGAATTGAACAGTTTTGGTCGCGCAGCACAAGTTCAGTTAGCAGTACTTGTAGACCGTGGCCATCGTGAATTACCAATTAAAGCTAACTTTGTTGGTAAAAATATTCCTACCCATGAAGGTGAACATGTAAAAGTAACTTTTAACGAGACAGATGGTAAAGACAGTGTTTATCTATTAAGGAATCAGGAATAATTATGTTACAGCAAAGACATTTATTAGGCTTGGAAGATTATCCTGCAGAGGATATTCAAACTATAATTGATACAGCATTTAAGTTTAGAGAAGTATTGGATCGCCCCATTAAAAAGGTACCATCTTTACAAGGTGTCACGATTGTTAACCTTTTTTTTGAAAATTCAACTCGTACTAGGATAAGCTTTGAATTGGCAGAGAAACGGCTAAGTGCTGACACTGTCAACTTTTCAGCTTCATCAAGCAGTTTAAAAAAGGGTGAATCTTTCAAAGATACAGTACAAAATATTGAAGCGATGAAAATTGATGCTGCTGTGATGCGGCACCCAACGCCAGGTGCACCTTTGCAATTAACTAAATTTATTGATGCAATCATTATTAATGCAGGTGATGGTACTCATGAACATCCTACTCAGGCTATTCTGGATATGATGAGTCTTCATGAAAAATTTGGAACATTAAATGGATTGAAAGTGGGAATATTGGGAGATATTTCCCATAGTCGTGTTGCACTAAGTAATATCTACGGATTAACCACAATGGGTGCTGAAGTAACCTTATGCGGCCCACCTAATCTGATACCACCCTATATAAAAGAATTGGGTGTAGAAGTGAATGTAAACGTAGATGAAGTTCTAGAATGGGCAGATGCTATGAATATTCTGCGAATTCAGCGAGAAAGAATGGGGATTGGCCTCGTACCATCCATCCGGGAATATCGTACCATGTTTGGAATTACTCAAGAACGCCTTAACCACCATAAAAAAGAAATTGTAATTATGCATCCAGGCCCCATGAATCGTGGTGTCGAAATTGATGGTTCTGTTGCAGATGGTGATCAAGCTATCATTTTAGATCAGGTATTAAATGGTGTAGCATCGAGAATGGCAATCCTGTATCTTCTGTGCGGCGGTAAATTGACTGAGGGAGAATAATGAAATTAAATCAATTACCAGAAAATATTGTTTTAAAAGGCGGTACAATTATTGACCCCTACAATGAAATAAAATTCGATGGGGATGTATGGATAAAAAATGGGAAAATTGAAGCTATTGGAAGCGTGAATGCACCACCAGATTCTGAAACGGTTGATTGTTTCGGTAAAGTTGTAACACATGGATTTTGTGATCTGCATGTCCATTTTCGTGAACCCGGTCGTGAAGATAAAGAAACATTGGCTACAGGATCATTGGCAGCTTTGGCTGGTGGATTTACAAGAGTTTGTGTTATGCCAAATACAAATCCACCATTAGATACGCCTGAATCTATAAATTTTATACGGGAAAAATCTGAAGCATCTCCGATACATATTCATCCAATAGGTGCTGTTACAAAAATGCAAAGTGGAGATGATCTTACAGAAATGGGACTTATGCATAAGGAGGGAGCTGTGGCTTTTAGTGATGATGGACTCCCAATACAAGATGGTTCCATGATGAGAATTGCATTAGAATATGCAACTTTGGTCGATGTGCCAGTTATCAACCATGCAGAAGATGAGTGTTTACGTGCACATGGTGTAATGAATGAGGGGAGTGTCTCAAATCAACTCGGGTTACCTGGAAATCCTGATTTAGCAGAATCAGCTATGGTACACCGTGATCTTGAATTGGCTGAATTCACTGGTGCAAAGTTGCATGTGCCTCATGTGAGTTCTGCAAAAGCAGTAAATCACATACGTGCAATGAAGGCAAAAAATGAACGTGTAACAGCAGAAGTAACTCCGCATCATTTATATTTTAATGATGATGCATTAAGGTCCTTTGACACCAATTTAAAAGTTGCCCCTCCTATTCGTACTGAAAAGGATAGAAAATCGCTTATTGCCGCTGTGAAGGACGGTACAATTGACTGCATTGCTACAGACCATGCACCCCACACAATTGAAGATAAAGAGACTACCTTTGATTTAGCATCCTTTGGTATGATTGGATTAGAGTCCTGCTTCGGTGTTATAAATAAAGTCCTTGTTAAGGATGAGGGGATGGATTTAGAGCCAGTTATTTCTCTACTTACGAAAAAACCAAGACAAATTTTTGGATTTTACGCTGACCTTTTTTCAGTAGGTACAGAAGCTGAACTCACCGTTATTGATCCTGAAAAAGAATGGATATTTCAAAAAAAACATGTTAAATCAAGATCTTTGAATTCTCCTTATTACGGAGAAAAATTGATTGGACAAGTATTGTATACGATTTCTTGTGGTAAATACGCATATAATAAACCCATAGTTTAGTAGAGATTATTCATTGACGAAGGGTAAATGTAATAACTAATATTGCGGGCTTTATTCGAAGTGAAAATGAAGACTATATCATTAAAACAGTCAGAAATTGAAAAAAACTGGTGGGTTGCTGATGCAGATGGCCAAACTCTTGGCCGATTCGCCTCAAAAATTGCACAGATTCTGCGTGGAAAACATAAGGTGAATTTCACTCCTCACATGGACATGGGAGACTGCGTGGTGGTAATTAATGCGGAAAAAATTCGTTTGACTGGATCAAAGGAGACAGAAAAAACCTATTTTCGTCATACTGGTTATCCTGGTGGTGGAAAGGAGACTAGTGTTGCTGAATTGCGTCGAAAACATCCAGAACATATTGTAAAAAATGCTATAAAAGGTATGCTTCCACATAATCGTCTTGGACGGAGCATTTTAGCCCATCTTAAAATCTACGCAGGTATGGAGCATCCTCATACCGCGCAAAAACCAAAAACTCTAGAAATCTAAATTTATGGCACAAGCTAATTATTATGGAACAGGGCGTCGAAAAAGTTCAATTGCCCGCGTATTTATGACACCAGGAAAGGGTAATATTGAGGTAAATGGACGACCATTCCGAAATTATTTATGCAGAGCAACATTAGCGACGGTTGTGATGCAACCACTAGTTGCAGTAGAAAGTGAAAAAGCATATGACATTAATGTAAATGTATCTGGCGGTGGCTTGACAGGGCAGGCCGGTGCGATTCGTCTTGGAATATCAAGAGCACTTCTAGGTGTCAATGATGATTTTCGATCCATTCTGAAAGAAAAAGGATTTCTAACCCGAGATGCACGTAAAGTTGAGCGTAAAAAACCTGGACAACCAGGTGCACGGAAAAATTTTCAATTCTCAAAACGATAATATTATATGGCTGAAGTTAAATTTGAAGATCTATTGGGGACCGGGGCTCATTTTGGGCATGTAACCCGGAAGTGGAACCCCAATTTTAAGCCCTATATTCTTCTAGAAAAAAATGGGGTACATATAATTAACCTTGAAAGAACAATAGATGCTATCAATACGGCCACAAAATTTGTTAAAGATCTGGTAAGTAAAAATGGCGAGATTTTATTTGTTGGTACAAAAAAGCAGGCTCAGGATATTGTGCAGCAAGAGGCTGACAATTGCTCGATGTTCTATATTATTGAGAGATGGTTGGGAGGTACTTTAACTAACTTTTCAACAATTAAAAAAAGTATTAAACGATTAAAAATGCTGGAAAAAGAAGGATCGACTTTATATGAGAATTTAACTAAGAAAGAGACCCAAATGCTTAATCGTGAAAAGGTGAAATTAGCAGATCAGCATCGAGGAATTAAAGATATGCGCCGTTTGCCTGATGCTGTGATTGTTGTGGATGGGCAATATGAAGATACTGCAATTAGGGAAGCCAAAAGATTAGAGATACCAGTCATTGCTATAGTGGATTCAAATACAGATCCTAAAAAAGTTGACTATCCTATTCCAGCCAATGATGATTCCATTCGAACGATCCAATTAATTATCTCTGCATTAGCAAAAGCTATTAATGAAGCTCGTGTTGAAGTTGCTGGGAAAGAAAAACAAAAGACTGATAAAAAGAAAAAAGAAAATAATGCAATAGAAACACCAGCTACACTAAAAGAAGATACATCTGATAATAGCGTTGAGCACACTCTTACTGTTGCTGATGAAAATATCAATGAAGGGATAGATGAACCTCAAGATGGTGTTGGTGATTCTGATGACAAAACCCAAGAGGAAGAGTAATATATTATGAGTATTGATGCAAAACTTGTAAAAACACTTCGTGATAAAACAGGTGCTGGGATGATGGATTGTAAAAAGGCCCTTGTAGAATCTGATGGTGATTTAGAAAAAGCTATTGATCATCTTCGAAAATCGGGGATTGCAAAAGCAGAGAAGAAAGGATCACGGGACACAAAAGATGGTTTAGTTTACTCTTATATCCATGCAGGAGGACGCTTAGGAGTTTTAGTTGAATTAAATTGTGAAACTGATTTTGTTGCTAAAACTGAAGGGTTTAATGAATTAGCACATAATATCGCAATGCAGATTGCAGCAACTAATCCCTTAGCTTTAGATAGAAAATCAGTTGATCGTGCAGTTGTTCAACGTGAAAAGGAAATTTTTACTGACCAAGCTAAATCTGCAGGTAAACCTGAAAATATCATTGAAAAAATGGTTGAAGGACGATTAAATAAATTTTTTCAAGAGTCTTGTCTGCTGGATCAAACTTACATCAAGGATCCAGATAAAAAAGTTAATGATTTATTAACAGAGACTATCGCTACATTAGGGGAAAATATCAGTATCAATCGTTTTGTTCGTTTTGCTATCGGTGAATCCGATACATCCCAGAACGGTCAAGTATAATTTTTAAATGTCCGAGCCGATTTATAGTCGCGTTCTTTTGAAACTTTCAGGAGAGGTGTTGGCTGGTGATCAAGGGTTCGGAATAAATCCCAATAAAGCTTCTTATCTTGCACAAGAAGTTCAATCAATACATAAGCTAGGAATCGAAATAGGACTTATTATTGGCGCAGGAAATATATTCCGCGGTATGAAAGCTGCAAGTAAGGGTATGGATCGCGTGACCGGTGATTATTTGGGAATGCTTGCTACTGTTATGAATGCAATTTCTATTCAGGATGCCCTAGAGAAGATTGGATGTGAAACTAGAACATTATCAGCAATAAATGTATCTCAAATTGCTGAACCATATATACGCCGCCGTGCAATCCGGCATTTAGAAAAAGGACGAATTGTTATTGTTTCCGGAGGAACAGGAAATCCATTTTTCACAACTGATTCAGCTGCTGCATTACGAGCGACAGAATTAAGTGCTGAAGTTGTATTAAAGGGTACCAAGGTGGATGGTATTTATGATAAAGATCCCATGTTATATGATGATGCAGTGAAATATGACTCGGTGAGCTTTACCAAAGTTATTACAGATAATTTACGTGTTATGGATTTAACAGCAATTACTTTATGCAAAGAGAATAATTTACCAATCCGGGTGTTTAATATTAACTATCCCGGGTACTTGAAAGATCTGATACTTGGTGCTAAAATTGGGACTCTAGTCTCAGAGAAAAATAATGATTGATGATATTTTAATAGATATTACTCACCGCATGGATCAAGCGGTAATTCATTGTAAAGGTGAATTAAACAAGGTTCGGACAGGTAGAGCTAATCCTGAAATGTTCAATTCCATCACGGTGGATTATTATGGTTCCATAACACCTATCAATCAAGTTTCCACTATTTCTGTACCTGAACCGCGTTTAATTACATTGACACCTTATGAAAAAACATTAATTCCTATCATGGAGAAGGCAATAACAGATGCTAATATGGGATTTACTCCAGGGAATAATGGTACAGCTGTATTAATTCCAATACCACAATTAAGTGAAGAACGTAGGATTGAATTAAATAAATTTGTTCATCAGTTAGTTGAAGATGGAAGAATTGCTGTACGAAATGTAAGGCGAGATGGTCTTCACCATTTACATGATTTTGGGAAAAAAGATCATATCTCAGAGGATATAATACATGATAATGAAGCTAAAATACAGAAAATAACTGATGACCATATTAATAAACTTAATTCATTGCAAGATGAGAAAGAAAAAGAGATTTTAGAAGTTTAGGTAAATTTTGGGTCAATATAATATGAAATAAAAAAGCTCTGGCTAAAGCCAGAGCTTTTTTATTTACGTTCTATTTTTCAAGTTCAGATATCAATCACATTTAGACCAACCACACTCTCTACAGGTTAAACATCCGCCTTCATTTACAATACTATAATTATGGCACTTTGTACAAATCATTAGTCCATTATCATCTTGGGGATCTTGTGCTAATGTTATTAGCGGTTTTTCTTGTGGTACACCTTTCCTGTCTTTTGCATTATCTCTTCCTTTTTCCTGGAGATAATCATCCAGTGCTTTACCAATGGCATCAGGTGTTGATAATATTAATCTACCATCTTCCCAGGTCGGATTTGGTCCGGAAATTCCTTTCAGCTGACGCACAATAGCATGTGGGTCTAATCCGGATCGAAGTGCTAGGGAGATTAAACGGCTTATGGCTTCAGATTGTGCTGCGGCATTACCGCCGGCTTTACCAATGGTAGTAAAAACTTCACAAAGTCCGTTATTATCTTCATTAATTGTGATATAAAGTGTACCCTCACCTGTACGTATACGACGAGTTACACCGGCTGTTTGATTGGGTCTCACACGGGGTGATTTTTCAGCTCTAATACTAGTTTCATCCCCTTCCATTTCTAATAAATCAATTTGTTGTCCATTTCCATCAGAATCTTTTTTATCCGAAACAAGAATACCCTCACGGCTTCCTTCCCGATATACAGTAATTCCCTTTAATCCTGCTTCATAAGCTGTCATATAAATATCTGCAACTGAGTCTACTGTTATTTCTTCAGATAGATTAACTGTAGAAGAGATTGATGAATCAATATATTTCTGGATGACACCTTGCATTTTTACACGAAAATAAGGATCAATATTATGAGCGGTAACAACAAAATTAGGAAGATCGTCATCGGAGCCATATAATTTATCTATAGTGGGGTGATAGACTTTGTATTCATTAAAAGTTTTCCCGTATCCATCATCATTTTTCTTGACCCTCCTTTTATATGATGTAGCAAAAATGGGTTCAATACCTGATGTTACTCTAGCTACAATTGCACCGCTTCCGGTAGGTGCGACAGTGGTTAAGGTGCAATTACGAATACCATTTTCTTTTATCTTTTTTTGCAATGACTTAGGTAGGTTTTTTACAAACTTACTTTTTGAATAACCGGCCCATTTAAAGTTAGGATATTTCCCTTTTTCTATTGCCAAATCTGTGCTGGTCTCATAAGAAGTATCCCTGAAAATTTGCATGATTTGAGAAATGGTTTGCAAAGCATCTTCACTGTCGTATTTAATTCCCATTCGTACTAACATATCACCGAGTCCAAGAATACCTAATCCTACTCGCCTATCATTTGTGGCATTTTCTTTTTGATCTTCCAGTGCATGACGATCCATATTATAATCCACGACATTATCCAAAAATCGAGTAGCAGTCACTACTGTGTCTTTGAATTGATCTATCTGAAAATTACCATTATTATCTACGAAGCGTTCGAGATTAACAGCTCCCAGATTACAGCAACCACCGTCAGGAAGTGGCTGTTCTGCACATGGATTGGTAGATATAAGAGGTGAACAGTACTCAGCATTGTGATATTCTTTCATGGTGTCCCAAAAAAGGAGTCCTGGTTCAGCACTAGCATGAGCGTGGGAGATAATATCTTCCCAAAGAGATTTTGCTTTAATTGTTTTATATATTTCTCCCTCATAAGTCAATTCAAAATCGTTATCGTTTTTAACTGCATCCATGAAATCATGTGTTAAGAGGACAGAAATATTCGAATATTTGACCATGTCGATATCACCAGTTTTGATACTTATAAATTTTTCAATATCGGGGTGATCGACCCGTAGCGTCTGCATATTTGCACCTCGCCGCCCATGCTGTGCTATTGTGTTTGTATTCTCACTGAATAAGTTCATGAATCCTGTGGGCCCACAGGATTCTCCACCGGTGCCATTTATTGCTTTTCCGGCTGGTCTGAGCACGGAAAGATCATGACCGCATCCGCCGCCATATTTATAGGTTAATGCCTCATTAATTATTGTATCATAGATAGATTTTATTGAATCATTCCGTACTGCTACAACATAACAATTATTTAAGGTGGTAGTTATATCCTGTCTACCAGCACCATGCATTATCCTTCCTCCTGGAACAAATTTGAAATCTTCTAAGATGGAGAAGAATTTGTTTTCCCATTTTTCACGTAGAACTTTTGTTTTTTCTACTGATGCTAAAGCAATTGCCTGTCGTTTCCATAATTGGTAGGGATGGCGTTCCCAGGGAGCAAGATATTTTTGTTTTAAAACATCAGACCCTAGCTGGTCATTATCATAATAATTATCTATCTTATAAATTTCTGGGATATCAGTATCTTCTTCTACCATAGGTTGTATGGGTGGAACAATTGGAGCGTCCAGGGGTTTAGTCCCTTCCTGATTTAAAGAAAGATCAAGTTCCATAGCTTCTGCCATTAGCGAGTTTCCTTGGTATGTGTATTCGTACTATGGTCGTACGTGTTATTTTTCAATGTGCTATAAAAAAGGATGAGAAATGAATGCGCGATTTATCGCTTGGTTGGCTATTTTGAATATAGAAAAACCGTTATGAATATTACAAGTGTATAAATGAAAAAATCTAAATTCTCGACGAGAAAATATACATATTAAAGTTTTACTCGCATTTCAATAAACAAAAATATAAGTCATGTTTTTCTTAAGGTTTAAATCTCTAAATCCTTAAATATTAAAGGATAAATTAAGTATTAAAATCCACTATCTAATAATGACCTTATTCATAATGCCAGGTAATAATAAACTTATTTGACAGTAGGCATAGGTATTAATTAATTCTAAAAACGATGAAAAAATATTCTTCGTTTTATCATTTATATAGAATACTTAAAATTTGGCCCAATAAGCGGGTGTCGTATAATGGCTATTACCCGAGCTTCCCAAGCTCGTGACGTGAGTTCGATTCTCATCACCCGCTCACTGCCTCTTTTTATATTTTGAGGCTTTTCATTATGGATACATTAAGTCACGCATTATGGGGAAGAGGTCTATTCGGATATAGAGGTTATAAATGGTGGGCGCTATTTTGGGGAGCTGCACCAGACCTTTTTTCATTTGGAATCCTTTTTTTAATTCGAATTATTTCATTTGAATTTTCAGCAGGGAAACCTGATATAGCAACAATACCATGGTGGGTATTTATTAATTACGATATTTCTCATAGTTTTATTTCTGCTACGATTGTAATTGGGATGGTTTGGAGAGTAAAAAAACAATTTGCATTTGCAATGTTGGGTTGGCCATTTCATATTTGCTTAGATTTTCCATTTCACAGTAAAGAATTTTTTCCAACTAAGCTTCTATGGCCATTAACAGATTTTTCCTTTAATGGGATTCCTTGGAATCATCCAGAAGTCTGGTTACCCAATATTGCGGGAATAATTATTTTATTCATTTGGCGCTATTTACAAAACAAATGATTACAGTATTCGCCAGTTATGCATATATACTTAAATTCTAGTCGTACTCCCCAGATAAAAATAATTAAAAATACCAAATTTCAGATGAGTAAAAATATGATGGTTCTTTATCCAAATAAGTATAAAGACACATTTGACATTTTTGGCTTTGTTTTTGATCTGTGGGAAAATAAATGAAACTAGAAATTAGTCCATTAAAAAATGATAAGGTAAACAAGATGAAAGACTTTTTAGGAGCTTTGGCCATACATATATTATTTGCTGTAGTATTGGTTTGGTTGATTTTACTCATTACTGGATAATGCAAAATGGCAAAACCGCTCATTGCAATAGTGGGGAGACCCAACGTTGGTAAATCCACTTTTTTTAATCGTGTCCTCAGCCAGCGGCAAGCAATTGTTGATGCCCAGGAAGGGATCACCCGTGATCGGATTTATGGGGAAATGGAGTGGTGCGCTCATCCGCTGAGATTCATAGATACTGGCGGATATATTCCGGAAGATTTTGATATTTTTAATGCTGCAGTTCGTGAACAAGCCCAAGAAGCAATGTTGGAAGCAGATCTTGTTTTATTCATGGTAGATGGAAGACAAGGCCCAACATCAAGTGACCAAGCACTAGCCCAATTTGTTAGAGAAAGTAGTAAGACTTATATTATCGTTGTTAACAAATGTGATGGAATAAAAAGCGATAATCTAATCCATCAATTTCATGAATTAGGTTTGGAGAATCCAATACCTGTATCTGCACTGAACGGAAGGAAAACAGGTGATTTATTAGACTCTATTTTAGAGAAACTTGATTTGACACATTTTCCGGATAAGACTGAAAATACTGAATGTTTACGATTGGCAATCGTAGGTATGCCGAATGTTGGAAAATCTTCCCTTACAAATGCTCTTCTACAAAAAGACCGAACAATAGTTACACCTATTGCTGGGACTACAAGGGATTCAATCGATGCTCATATAAGATGGCATGGTCAAGATATCACGCTGGTGGATACTGCAGGATTAAGAAAACTTGCTAAAATTAAAGATCGGATCGAGTACTATTCTTTAGTGCGTACCCAAAATGCAATTAATCATGCTCATGTTGTAATGGTTTTAATCGATGCAGAAAAAGGATTTGGAAAACAGGATAAATCCATAGTTGATTTTGTTATTAATAAGGGCAAGGGACTTATATTAATTGTCAACAAATGGGACCTGATAGAAAAAAAAACACAAACGATGAAAAATTTTAAAGATGAAATCCGATACCAATTCAAAGCCTTGGATCACTATCCCGTCCAATTCATATCTGCATTAACAAAACAACGTATCCATCGTGTACTAGAAACTTCTTGGATGGTATATGGATGCAGTAGAAATTTGATTTCAACCAAAAAATTAAACCTGGCCTTGAAAAAGATTGTAGAAAAAAATCCGCCATCTGCAGAAAAAGGTAAAGTAGTGCGTATCAAATATGCGACTCAGGTAAGCCGGAATCCGGCAGTAATAGCTCTGTATACGAATCATCCTAAATTGATTAAGACTAACTACAAAAGATATTTAGAGAATCAGATAAGAGACCAATTTGATTTTCAGGGAATTCCATTAAAATTATCATTTAGAAAAAAATAGACCATGATAATCAAATTAAACGCCTGTTATCGGTTGTTTAATAAGTGAGATGGATAGATTATAAAAAAAGAGCGGACGCGGTCATAGAAAAGAGGAAGTAAGGTTTATGTTACAGGTTAATATATCTGCTCCTTTCGACTTTTTATTTCATTGAATGCTAAAAGTTTCAATTCAGTCTAAAGAAATTTTACCTTTCTGTGACCAGGATTTTAAATCTTCTGATGTAAAAATCAGTCCAGAAGCAGTAAAGGCTGAGAAATATTGTTTTATATCATCCCCATATGCAATTCTAGAAATTCCAATAAAATCTTCATGGTCTGCAACTTGGCCAACGAATATTATAGCTTCTCCTAGAGTCTGAGTGTTTTTATTTTCCAATTTGAATATTCTTCCACTGCTGGTTAAATAGCAGAATCCAGTGATTCGCGGTGCAAGGCCAAAACTATAAGACTCAATCCCTACAACGGCTTCTTTTTGTGCATTATTTTGCTGAGTAATAAGTGATTCAACTTTTTTCAACACTGCTGCCGGTACACTTTTTCCCGGGGCTCCTTCAGGACCAGTTTTACCTTGTGGACCGGGGGGACCAGTTTCACCTGCTGCACCGTCTTTCCCGGGTGAACCTTGTGGGCCCGGAGTTCCCTGAGGAATACAACCGGAAAAAATGATAAAAATTATAAAAAGACTAAAATGGATTTTCATCCGTTTGGAAATAGAAATGGCATGGCTCTCCCATAAGCCATAACCATGATGATCAATAATTCGGAAATCAGTGCAGCGATAAAAAAGTAAGTTGATTGACGAACACTTTTATTTTTTGCGAGATTGATATTCCCTAAAGCAAAAACTTGGGAAGCAAACATTTGATATAACTGCTCGTCATCCCGCGCAATTGATTTCAAATAGACTGCGTATTCTTCCGGTGTTTTAAACTGACTGATTCCAGCAAAAAAGGTTGGATTGATGACTTCATCCTTATCTACTTCTTCACTATTTGTTTTTACTTTCCGTTTTTGAACGCGAGGCACAATAACCCGAATCAATGTGTAGATTGTACCTACTGCTGATGTAAAGTAAACCATCATCAAAATAAAGATTAAGGCATTCATCTGAATCTTTGGGAAATGCACTATAAAGAAGACCATAAATACCCCTAATATTGACAATAGGGTGAAAGCTTTCTGATCAGTACGCTGGATTATTTGCTGTTCACCAGCCAATACCTGCAGAAGTGCATTAAACTCTTTACCTGTTTCCATAACATTAAATCAAAAAATTTAGATAAACATTTCAGGAGAATATTAAAAATTCATGATTCATTTTCCTAACTTTATCCCATGGAATTGAACTAAAAAACAATATTTTGATTTTGAAATAATACTTATGAAACCATTTATTACTGCAATTTTCCTTTTTGCTTTCATTTTTGCTGAAAATGGGTATCTGGCCAATACAATTAAAGTTGGATTTTGGAATGTGGAAAACCTTTTTGATTTAGAGAATGACCCTTCTATCAATGATGATGAGTTTGCTACAGGAGGTAGGAAAAATGTCACTGAAGAGATATACAATTTAAAGTTAAAGCAATTATCTGAAGTGCTTGATAAAATGCAAGCAGATGTCCTGGGGCTGTGTGAAGTTGAAAATCGTTTTGTACTTGAAGAATTAAATCGGACGACAAAGACTGATTATACCATTGTTCATTATGATTCACCTGATAACAGAGGTATTGATGTTGCTTTATTATATAATGCATCAAAATTCAAGGTGACTGATTCTACACCGATTACTGTAACTCTGCCGACAGGATATCCCACGAGGGACATCCTCTATGTTCGAGGAGAAATGGGAAATAATGAGCTCCATCTATTTGTAAACCATTGGCCATCTAAATATGGCGGAGCTGAAAAAACTATCCCATTAAGAGCTGCGGCAGGAAAAACACTCCGTAAGGGAATTGAGAACATCCTCATCAAAACCCCAAATGCAGAAATAATTGTCATGGGTGATTTAAATGATGAGCCAAATGATCCTTCAGTCCAGATGCATTTAGGTGCAACAATGAACTTGGAGGAGATTGGATCTCAAAATAAAATTTTATGGAACGTTATGGAACCCTGGCATCGCAATGAGAATGGTAGTACCTACAAATATGCCGGTAAGGATATGGTTTATGATCATTTAATTATCAGCTTGGGTCTTACAGATAATTTTGGACTTAGTTTAGTTGAAAATTCTGTTAATATTTTTGACGGTGAAAATTATCGTCAGCATGGTGGTAAATATGACGGCTATCCGTTTCGATTTTGGGCAGGAAAAAGATTATTAGGCGGTTATTCTGATCATATGCCGATCTTCCTCGTAGTCGAGGCAAAGTAATCTTGTATACCGATAATAAACAAATTAATTTCCCGTCCACTACTTTTAGCTTAATATAGTAAAATTTGATCGCGGGGTGGAGCAGTCTGGTAGCTCGTCGGGCTCATAACCCGAAGGTCGGAGGTTCGAATCCTTCCCCCGCTACACTCGAGAA
>PBKF01000013.1 GCA_002722105.1 Fidelibacterota bacterium | reverse complement strand
ATAAAATCACCGAACTGGGATTAACTTGATCCTTTCCTGCATATTTAGGTGCAGTTCCGTGCGTTGCTTCAAAAATTGCATGTCCGCTTATATAATTGATATTCGCTCCAGGTGCAATACCGATACCACCAACAATGGCAGCCAATGCATCAGAAACATAATCACCGTTTAAATTTAATGTAGCAATAACATCATACTCAGCTGGTCTTAATAGAATTTGTTGTAAAAAAGCATCGGCTATTACATCCTTAACAATGATTTTCTGACCATTTCTTTTGATAAGTTGCCAAGGACCACCATCCAATTCTTTTGATCCATAATTTGTTTTTGCAACTTCATATCCCCAATCTCGGAATGCACCTTCAGTAAATTTCATAATATTGCCTTTGTGAACCAAAGTGACTGATTTTCTTCCTTGGGCTATAGCATAATCAATAGCTGCTCTAACTAATCGTTCAGTACCTTCAAAAGAAACAGGCTTTACACCAAGACTGACGGTATTAGGAAAACGGATGTTGGTAATTCCCATTTCATTGATTAGAAATGATTTTACTTTTTCCAGTTCTTCCGAACCGTGCATCCATTCAATTCCCGCATAAATATCTTCGGTATTTTCCCTAAAGATCACCATATCTACCAAATCGGGCTTCTTTACCGGAGATGGTACTCCTTCAAACCAACGTACAGGACGAACACAGGCATATAAATCTAGTTTTTGTCGAAGAGCTACATTCAAAGAACGAATTCCTCCCCCAACAGGTGTTGTCAGCGGGCCATTGATAGCAATTAGATGTTCTTGAATAGTATCTAAGGTTGCCTGAGGAAGCCACTCACCTGTTTCGTTGAATGCCTTTTCACCTGCTAACACTTCTAGCCATGAAATTTTTCTCGATTTTCCGTAGGCTTTTTCTACAGCTTTATCAAAAACACCTACAGAAGAATTCCAAATATCAGCACCAATCCCATCTCCTTGAATAAATGGAATGGTCGGGTGATTAGGGACATTTAATTCTCCATTTTCCATATCCATCTTTTCTCTATTGTTCATACTGCTGATTCCTTTGATTTTTTCTTTGGTTCGTTTCCTTCTTTTTTATCTGATTTTTTTTTCTTCTCTGTTTGTTTTTTATTCTTATAATCCGTCAGATAAAATCCAGAACCTTTAAAAATTAAACCGGTTCCCCCACTGATCAATCGTTTTACTGCACACTTTTTCTCTTGACAGTCAGGTCTCTTTGTCAATGGTTGTGATGAAATAGTTTGAAAATGTTCAAATCTTTCATCGCAAGTTCTACAAATGTAATCATAGGTAGGCATATTCTGGCTTTTTATAGATAAAAGAGTACCTGAAAATAAAAAGTTTTAGTGCGAATATTTAGATAATAATGCTTCTTTGACACATGCAGGAACAAATGCGGACACATCTCCGCCATTATTTGCAACATCTTTTACCACTGTTGAATTCAAATGAATGTACTTTTCGTCAGGCATCATGAATATGGATGCAATTTCAGAATTCAAATGAAAATTCATCATAGCCATTTGGAATTCAAATTCAAAATCACTTACATGACGCAAACCACGAATAATAGCAATAGAATCGGATTCTTTTGCGTAGTCCACCACAAGACCAGTGAATTTACTCACACTTATATTATTAATATTCTTTACAGATTTATTAATCAGGTCTAATCTCTGTTCCGTAGAAAAGAGTGGATTTTTTTCTGCGTTAATTGCTATAACAAATTCTAATTGGTCAAACAATTTCGCCGCCCGCTTTGCTATATCTATATGCCCATTATGGATGGGATCAAAAGTACCGGGATAAATAATCTTTCTCATTTATTTGTCCAAGTTAATATTCTGGTATCGCCATAATCGGCATATTCAGCATCTGAAAATGGCTTTTGACTTTTTTCACATTCCAAAACGAATTTACCATTTTTATTTAGATGTTCAAGTATAGTTTTTGCCATTGCTTCTAAATTAAAAGTACCATACGGAGGATCAGCAAAAATTAAATCATATTTTCCGAACCTATTTATAGTGTTTAAGACATTTGCTCTTTTGAAATTAAATTCTGTATATGAAAATTTTTTCGCATTTCTCTTTAATTCTAAAAATGCCAGAGTGTGTTTTTCAATAAAAGTGATTTCACTTCCCCCTCTACTAGCTGCTTCAAATCCCATAATTCCAGAACCTGCAAAGAGATCTAGCACAGAATGAAATTGAAAAGACTGAAGTTTATCAAATACACTTTTCCTTACCCTTGATTTTGTAGGCCTGTATGGTATCTTCGTTGATGTATAAATTGTGATGCCTTTGTATCTACCGGCCAATATTTGCATTTATTCTTCCAAAATAGATATGTAATAACCCGCACGGGGTTTAGGTCGATCTGATTTATTGAATAAAACAAATTTTCGCAAGAGAATATCGTCTCCTACATTGGAAATAATTGCACTAGCTTGCAATATGTCCGCTTTAGATTTTACCCAAATCAACATTGGTCCATAAATTTGATTTTCAGTAAAAACCTGTTCAAAATATTTCAATGAATAATCTGTTAACAGTGTATCTAATTGTATCATTAAATCCATTTTTGACAGTTCTCCATCAGTAAAATCATCTGAATAGCTTGGTAAATCAAAACTGTAGTACCATAAAAATATTGTACTGTCCTGTCCAGTAGCTTCAACTGAAAAAGATGTAGGCTCCAGTCCTAAAATATTCTCAATATTTGGATTAGTACCGCTCATATATTCCAGACTGATAAATGATTGGGTAATCGTTAATGTATTATATCTGTCCAAATTAGTCTGGGTCAATAAAGATAATAATGTAGAAGAAATAGCTTTAGACTGTTTGAGAAGATTTAATGATGGTTTTCTATCATACAAAGGATTATTCTGATTATCATTCAAACTGGAACGTTCAATCACAAATTCTTTTCCAATACCAAAAATTGGATTATTGAGTTCATCCTGAAGTTTCAGGTAATTAATTGCAATGAAAGAACCAACTATTAATAACAGAGAAAAGATATACCCTGTTACTGTTTTTTCATCATCTTCATCTTCATAGGTTTCGTCCAGTTCATTCTTGATTTTAGATGAAGTTTCAGATGACTTACTCGTTTGCATTGCTTCAGTAAAAAAGAATTCAGTTATACCAGGTTCATTAAAAAAATTAAAGGAATAATCTAATGAATTAGATAGAATCATTTGTGTAAATATATTCGCCTCAAAATGAGGAATACCGGATACTGAATTATCTTCCACATCTACACCTTCAAATGGTGTACATATTCGCAAGTCAGAAGAGCCCCAGGATTCTTTAGCCTTTCTACCGAGTTTTTGTGGACAATATACTGGGATGTCATCAAAATCAGATTTCTGCAAACCTAAAGCTGCTAAAGTAACTTCATCTTTTTTATCATTACCCAAAACAACCTTAGGGACACCGCCGGTAAAAGCCACCATTCCCATACCAAAACGATTATTTTGGACTTTCATAAATGAATAGCGGTTTCCTTTGCGGTGGATTAATGCTGCTTCTGACATACCGCTGCCATCTATATATAGAGAACTTCCAGGTCCCATCCAGAAAGTATTGCCTCCTAACTCCTTTATCGAAAGCTGAATTGTTTGAAGCAGTGATTTAGGAACTGAACAAACATGGATATTGGAATCACCAGGTAGATAAGTTTGTCCAAAAAATGAAATTTCATTGATATCAGGCTTAGACTTTTGCTCTTCAATCCAATGAACCAAATTAATACTATCTTCCCGGGATAAATCTTTTTCTGTTTCTACATGAGAATGTCTTAAATAATCATCAGGGAGAGCAACAGAAACGTTTTGACCATCAAATGGACATTTTTCCTTTGCTTGGCGTAGGGCAGATCCTAAAACTGAACTTAATTCTGATTCATCAAATAAAATTCCGGATAATTTTTCTATATAAGGTACTTTGACAAATTTTAAGAGACGGAATTTACCATCCTTTTTTTCCCAATTTCCGCAAAGGAGAAATGAATCAGAAATAACTAAGCCTACCATTAGTGCTCAGTAATTTTATTCCCAGCTTTTTTGGCCGTCTTTAATAATTCCGTGGCTTTTGGCTTTGAAGGAAAATAATAAATAACGTGGTTCCACAATGGTTTCCTCTATTGGGCTCGCCACACGTAAACTTGTACCATCTTCAATAATTTCCATTTTAAATGGCTCATTTGTAAGAGGGCAAAAATAAGTAGATGAGTCCGGTAAGTAAGTTTTATAATATTCTATAGCTTCAACTCGACTCATAGGCTCTTCTCTTACAATTCCAATAAAATTTTCATGATGCTCATAGTCAATCAAATCTCTTTTACGGATAAAAGATGTATCATTTCTACCTAAATCTTCTGAATAGTTGACGATCTGAAGTGTTGTATCTAAAACGGTATCCCGCCGAAAACTTTTTAAACCAAAAGTAGTATCGTATTCGAAACCAAAAGATTCTCCTATATCAACTGTAAAATCTTTTTCATTAAGAGTAATAACCTGTTCGCCAATGAATAATGAATCTGCTACAGCTGAATCACGTGTTGCATTTACTAAATTCATAGCTTCTAAAAAATTGGGGTTATACTCTCCTGTCAAGGTAGAATAAAAGACATTAACATCGTATAGATTTTGCATTCGGTATCGACTTTCTTTTTCATAGAAAGATTCTTCTTCCCAAATGGCAACTGGAACATATATAACAACAATCAAAAAGAACATTGCAAGTATAATAGCAATTTCCAATAAATCGGTTTTATTTTGTTGAGATAAATTCATTATATGCTAATATTGCTTGATTTATAGTTTTTATTTTTCAAATGTTTTGTAACCAATTCATTTAACTAAATCATTTTCTGAAAGAAAATAATCATTATCCCTACGAAATCTGCTGATGCGTTCGGCCGTGATTTTACATAGATTGAAGTTTCATTAATTTCTACATTTATTAGGTATTGATATTAATGATTTCTTTTCTTGGTTGATAATCCTTTTATGTGGATGATTTTTCTGTTTTTAAAGTTTAATACCAAAAGTGATTAGAGTAGTTCCAATCAATAAGTATGACATGTTTTTCAATTTAAGTAATTAGCATCACTAAATATTAATCTTTGAAAATGGTTTTATAATTGGAGCCAAATCCTTGTCTAAAGATTTTATTAATTTTTTAATATTTCTTGAGATTTTCTGTGGTGTTTCAATTTGTATTTTTACTAACTGATCTCCATTTGATCTGCCTCTTAATTTGGGAAACCCCTTTCCGCGCATTCTAAGTACCTGACCAGATTTTATACCAGCAGGGATTTTTAACCCTGCTTTACCATCTACAGTTGGAATTTCAATTTTCCCTCCTAATACTGCGGTTGGGTATGAAATATTTGCTTCCAATAAAACATGTTCAGCATCTCGAACAAAATATTCATGATCAGATTCGACAAACACTACAATTAAATCACCGGGACGGCCATTAATATCTTCATTCCCTTGGTGATCTACGGTCATATAATTGCCTTCCTCAACACCTGGAGGAACTTTTACTTTAATTGTTTCTTCTTTTTTTATCATTCCATCAGGGCCAGCTTCCGGTGGTCGATTTCCAATTCTTTTTCCAGAGCCTTCGCAATGAGGACATACTGATGTTGATCTCATATGGCCAAGAATTGTATTTTGAACAGTAGAAACCTGGCCTTGTCCATTACATGTAGGGCAAGTTATAAATTGGGCTCCTGGAGCCACGATAGAACGTTTTATTTTAATTTTTTTCTCAACACCCTTTGCAATTTCTTCAAAAGATAACTTTAGTTTTATTCGGATATCATTCCCACGTACTCTTGAACTTCTGGATCCGCCACCACCAAAAATACTTTCAAACGGACTTCCTCCAAAAATATCGCCGAATTGAGAAAATATATCTTCCATACTCATATGAACACCACCACTGAAACCTCTGGTACCTCCATCATTACCCATACCTACACCTGCATGACCGAATTGGTCATATCGGGAACGTTGTTGTTCATCGCTCAATACTGCATAAGCTTCTGCAGCTTCTTTAAATTTTTTTTCAGCTTCTTTATCATCCGGATTTCGATCAGGATGAAATTTTAATGCTAATTTTCGATATGCNTTTTTAATTTCTTCTTGGGANGCATTTTTTGGAACACCNATGACATCGTATAAATCTNTCATTTTTTATTTACTATTACCTTCGCATGCCGTATAACTTTATCACGATATTTAAAACCTTTTTCAAAAACACTCAAAATTAAATTATCATCCATGCCTTCTTCCAATTGAGTCATCATAGCATCATGAATTTCTGGATCCATTTCTTCACCTACTTCACCAAATGGCTCCACTTCCAATGTTTCCATGAACTTTTGGATTTTAGTATCAACCATTTCCATTCCATCTTTTAAGGATTGATCTGTGGCATTGGTAGAATCTAGCATGCGTCCCAGATCATCCATAATTGGTAAAAATCCTTTTATTACATTTTCCCCTTCGTATTGGAGCAATTTAGAGAATTCTTCTACTTTTCGCCGACGAAAATTATCAAACTCTGCCTTGAGTCGCAGATGTTTATCTTTTGCTTCTTCCAACTGTTGTTCCAAGGATTGGATCATTTCCTTATCTTTTGATAATTTCTTTGAAGCGGTTTTTTTCGCTGCATTACTTTTTGTTTTATTCTTCGATTCTTTTTTTAGTTTATCAGACACAATTCACCCTGTAGACTGTTACGATTATGACAAATATAGTTCAAATTTACAATGATGGTATTTATTGGAACAACGAGAGAAAGGTAAGATTATTTTAAAAAGCTAGATGCTGCTCTGTAACTACCAAATAGTGTTATAAATAGGATCAAAATAAAAAGCCATATCCAAACTAATGGATTGAATGAAAGAACGATTTGCCAAGATGTATAATTTTCAAAGATGTAATTCATAACTTTAATTGATCCTAACAATGCAGGGAAAACTAAAATTGAAGATAAGAATCCAATAAAAAGACCTTCTACAATAAATGGCATTCTAATAAAGATTCTTGTAGCTCCAATCATCTCTAGAGATGTAATTAATTCTCTTCGAGAATAGACTGAAAGTTTTATCGTACTGTAGATGATTAATACTGCTATAAAAACAATGGCTCCAGCTAAATATGGGAATCGATCAATAACACGTTTATAATTCCCCTCTATTTTCTTGATCAAATTTCCTTGATAGCGTACTTCATCAACTCGATTTATTTTTCTGATTTCTTTAATAATAGGCTCCACACGTACCGGATCTTTTCTGGTCCTCATTAGATTTACAACAGCGCTTGTAGGTAAAGGATTGTACCCTAAAATTTCCGTAATATCCTCACCAAACTGATCCTGGAATATTCTTACAGCATCTTCTTTTTCAATTATGGTTGCTGTTCTTATACCTTTAATATTTTTGATTTGATGAATTAATCCCACTGCTTCTTCATTTGTTACATCCTGGTTAAAGAAAACTTCAATTTTATATTTGGATCGAAAATATTGAAGAATTTGATGGGTATTCTCACCTGCAATAGATATCATTCCAATAATATACAGAGAGATAAATAAAGAAAATATGGCTATGAGAGTCGTCATCTTATGACGCCAGACATTCTTAATCCCTTCTTTAATTAAATAGAATATTTTATCCACTACCGTCCCCGCAAAACACCATCTTTTAATTCCAAAATTGGTAGTCCACGTCCCTTAATTAAATTATAATTATGTGACGCCATTAAAATAGTTGTACCAGTTTCATGGATTGTTTCCAATAATCGAACTAATTCAAATGATGCCACCGGGTCTAAATTACCAGTTGGTTCATCTGCTAAAAGTAAATCAGGCTCTTTAATTATAGCTCTAGCTAAGCAAGCACGCTGTTGTTCCCCGCCTGAAAGTTCATCAGGATGATGGGACTCTTTACCTTCTAAACCTACTAATTCTATTGCTTCATCAACCCTGTCTGGTATTTCCCTCCCTGGATATCCCAACACATGCAGTGGCAGTGCAATATTATCAAATAGGTTCCTGTCTCCTAACAGCTTATAATCCTGAAATACCATTCCTATGGAGTGCCGAGCTTTAGGAATATTTCTTTTCCCCATCCTCTTTGATGAAAATCCATTTACAATAACACGTCCAGCATCAGGTAGAAGATCAAAGTATATTAATTTCATCAAAGTAGTTTTCCCTGAACCGGTCGGACCAATCAAAAAAGTGAATTCACCATCATCTATTTTTAGGTTAATATTATTAACTCCTGGTCCTTTCTGATGCGCAAAAGTTACATTTTGGAATTCAATCATAGATGAAACATGGTGTAATTATGAAGTTGAAGATAATGAATTTACCATAGTATTGAATAATTTCTATTAAATGATAAAAAGAATTAACTATGGAAATTAGATTATTCTATGATTATATATTTCGTATTTTCCGCCCTTATTAAAAAACAATAGAAACATAAATGGAAACAAATATAATTATTAACTTAGTACTAGTTATCATTTCTATTATTATGCTTTGGAAAGGTGCAGATTGGCTCGTTGATTCTGCTGCAGAGATAGCCCATACACTTAAGGTCTCAGATTTGATTATTGGACTCACTGTAGTCGCATTTGGAACATCTGCACCAGAATTTGCAGTAACAATAAGTGCAGCCTTCACACAACAGACTGATATATCTATCGGTAATGTAATTGGATCCAATATTTTTAATTTAGGTTTCATTCTTGGTGGAACTGCAATTATTCGTCCAATTGCAACTTCTGAAAAACTATTTAATAGAGATGGCTTATTCTTATTGATTTCCACAGCCCTAATTTTTCTATTATTCTTTGGTTTCGACGGCTGGACAGAAGATGACTCTTACACAAAATTTGAAGGACTTTTCTTATTTACCCTCCTAATATTTTACGTTGCATTTTTATTTATCAAAAAAGACCCACCGGAGAAAGTACACCCCCACAGTGCCACCTTAAAATCGTATGTATTCTTTTTTATAGGATTGTTTCTCATTGTTATAGGCGGACATTTAATGGTAAAACATGCATCCATTTTAGCTAGATACTGGGGTGTGTCTGATTGGGTAATTGCAGTTACAATTGTAGCAGCAGGCACTTCGGCACCAGAATTTGCTACATCCATTACTGCTGCATTAAAGGGTCGTCACGGGATTGCTGTGGGGAATTTAATTGGAAGTGATTTATTCAATTTACTTGGCGTATTGGGATTAGCTGGAATGATTAACCCCTCTATGATTGCACAAGACATATACAATAGTGTTATTCTTTTAGTACTAATGGTTGGTCTTTGTTTATTCATGATCCGAACAAATTGGAAAATAAACCGGATTGAAGGAGCAATCCTTGTTGCAATCAATCTTATTCGCTGGTATTATGATTTAGCTTCTTAAGCATATAAATTATTTTTATCAATATAATCCCATACTGGCAATGTAACCATATAACGGATGGTTTTATTCTCCACCCATCTGTGTCGAATATTTCTAGAAGATATTTCAAACCTGGGAATATTGGCGAATTGGATCTTATTTATAATCCATGAAGGAATATCACTAGGCCTGAAACCTGGCCTAATAGCAACAATCACTTGGCATTCATCGAGTATAAACCTGGGATCTTTCCAATTATGAAAACCCAGTAGACTGTCACTTCCAATTAAATAAAAAAGGTCTTCTTTTTTAGCATCTATTTTTTCCTTCATATCTCTAATGGTATCAATAGTATATGAGATACCTCCTCTAATTATTTCAATATCAGAAATTTCAAAATTAGAATTACAATCTATAGCGATATTCAGCATTTTCAAACGATGATCGACTGGAGTAATCTGTTTTTTGTGAGGAGACTTGTTTGTAGGTATAAAAATAACTCTGTCAAAGTTTTCCGCTTCACAGACAGTTTGCGCAATTAATAAATGACCAATATGAGGTGGATCAAATGTGCCACCGAATAAGCAAGTTTTCATTCTGTTTCTTTAGCTATCTTTTTCTGAATATTTAAAATGGTTTTCTCTGCTTCTTCGTATAATCCATTTTCTATCAGTTTAGACTCATGATCATTCAAAAATTCTAATGCCTCATCTATTTGTCTGTTTTGAGCTAGTGCCTTCACTTTACCCTGTCTTGCCAGATGCACAACCGCTGTATCATAAAAAGTATCAATGACACGATTAAATATCATCTTTGCAGAATCATATTCTTCCATTTTAATATAAAGAATACCTGTCTCATATAATTTGGTTGCCATTTTCTGTCGTAGAATTCCAATCGCAGTTAAGATATCTGGAATATACTTGGAATTTGGAAAATCGTCTAAAAACTCTTGGTATCTTTCAAGCGCCTTTTCTGTGTACTCCTGATCATGAAAATATTTAGGTGATTCAATTCGATACGCCTCACAAATTTTAAATCGAGCATCCTCAATAAACGGACTAAACCCCATTCTACGAGTTAATTTCCCATATTCCGCTACTGCTTGTAAATATTCCTTATTTTGATAGTACGCCTCAGCAAGGTAATACTGTGCATCATCACCTAAATCTGATCCGGTTCCACGTATGACAACATAATTAAAATCTATTTGCGCTTGTAAATACTTTCCCTTTTCAAGATTCTCCAACCCACTTTTAAATTTTTCTTGCAAAGTCATTTCATCATCAACTTTCGAGCCTGCACAGGAAACGAAAAAAAATAGAAATATTACACTTGTATAACTAATTATTTTCTTCATTTTTCTAAAAATTGACTGTTAGAGAAATCCCGCCCACACCTGATCGGTTATATGGATTATATAACAAGCTTAAATCTGTTTTGATATTTTCATTTCTCTGTTTATCACGAGCCATTTTTTGGCTAGTCAAAACTGCTTCCAAACCACTCAGAACATGATTAAATAATAAGGTTGTTATACTATATTTAGCCATAGTGAGCATTTGATTTGTAACGAAACGTTTATCAAGATAATCATCTTTTAGCGGAGTTTTAATAACAATCTCCGTACTGTCTTCTAACTTTTTCTCTTCCCAATACCATTCGATATTTGCATCAGACCAACCTCCAAGAAATTGATCATATTTCCCAATGTTTTCATAAAAATGTCTATCTCTTACAACATCAACCAATCCAGAATCAAGATAAGCAGATACTAAATGTAAGCTATCTGATGAAATAAATTCTCCATATTCTGCTGCCAACAATCCAGAAAGGAATAATGTTAAATGATGTGTACCCCTGTAATCTCTCATTGCCCTAAGATCAATATCTGTATACAAACGCCCATCATGTACCGTTTTCCCCGGTTCATTATTTATAAATCCAAACCATGTACTTAAACTCCAATTTAAATCTGCAAATTCTTCATTTTCATTTCTTAAGGTCTTAGCCATTTTAGTGAATTGATGCCAGGCTACAATACTTGCGATTTCCACACCCAGAAAAGTAGCAGTCTTCCACATAGGAGATTTATTATAAAATTGGCCTGCCCCGGGTAGAATCAATGACATAAGCAGCGGTTTACCTGGATAATGTACTTCCTTTGTCTCTTTTAGTAGTACAGACGAAGTATCTTGAGCACGCACAACATAATTAGAAAATATTATACTAAAAATCAAAAAGTATTTTAACATAGCTGCGTCCTTCATCTCCATAGTTTATTTGTTCTTCATTGATTTCACGTTTGAATTTATCAAGTGGTTGATGATATTCCACCTCAATTGCAGTTGGGAAATTATAAAATGAAAAACCATTCAACCTCCATTGAATTCCTACAGATTTTTTTAATGAAAATTTTTCTTCTACCCAAGCATTTCCCGCTTGGATTACAAATCCAATAGTACTGTTTTGCCAAATAGTCCACTTTACCGGCAAGTGTTGTTCGAGAAATAATGGAATACGAAGAGTAGCATCAATAAATATACTTTTTGTGCCTTGAATAGAATAAAAAGGGTAACCTTTTAATCCAGGCATCCCGCCTAAGTAAAAATGAAAAAAGGAATCTGTATTATGTTTAGAAATCCAACCAGTTTGTCCCGTAAAAGATATGGTCCATCTTTTTTGCCAAGGTAGTTCGTAGTGGTAAGAGCCTCCAGATTGAATTCGTAATAAGTTGTTTTCTTTGAATTCTTCAGTTAGTGTTCCAGAATCAGAAAGATTGAGACCTTCAATGAAATCATTTTTTTCTAAATGTATTTCAGCTGATATCTTAAAACCCTTTGATGGATTTATCCCCTTATCAAATCTTCTTTTGATCATATTAAGTGACCAGTTTGTACTTAACATCCATCCTCGGAAATAATCATAGGCAGCTCCTGCTTCAATTCTTTCTTTCGGTAAAGTTTGATTAATAAAAGCACGATACCACTGTCTAGTACCTGATATTTCAAATAAACTACCATAAAATGGAATTTTTAAACCAGTACGAAATTGAATCAAACGAAATTTAATATCATCATTGATATCATATATTCCTTGATATTTAGATTTATCAGTTGTATTTCTAGTAAGGTAGTAAGTCTCAAAAAATAAGGTTGGATAAAATCGTTTGAAATCAAAAATAAAAAATAGATCAATATCATTTAATTGATTTAGTGAAGCACCACCAAAGATTGACAAACGATTGATTACTTCACTTGAATAAAAATATAACCCTGGTTTGAATGTACCATAATCCATCATGATTTTTGGCATAATAAACATATTTGGAAACTGGTCTACATATGGTCTAGCACTTGTCTGATTTAAAGTCAAAATAGGCGCTGATAATTTTGAATTATTTTTATAATAATTAGGGGAATAACCTACAAAATCTTCTGGTACTCTTATCACTGTATCCAAAAGTGAAATAGTATATGCCCCATTTTTATAGAGTGAATAGAGAATTCTCCCATCCTTAGAAAAATCCGGCATAAATGCACCACCGGTCACATTAGTTACATATCCAAATTCATTTTTATTATGATCAATGTAATACAAGTTATAAATACCGCTTCTATCCATGGAAAATACTTGAATACCATTTCTGGATACTGACATGTTCCTTTCATCATAATGAGGATGATTAAGATCAACAATAACTTCACCTGTATTAAGATCTAAATGACCGATATTCCTATAATGATGGGATGTTATATCAAAAAATAGTGCATGTGAATTATTATCATATGATAAATGACTCAAAATAGGACGATTTTTAAAATCACTTACCTTTTTTGATTGATCTGTTTTTAAATCGAGTATATAGATATTCTGCCCACCATCATAGGTGGCTAAATAAGCGATAGAACTGTCCTTCACAATAAAAACAGGGTTAAAGCCCCTTGAATCATAGGTCAGGCGTTTTTCTGTTTCTGAATGAATATCATAAGAATAAATATCATAAAATCTTGAACCATACTTGTTGGGAAATTTTGGTTTTTTACTGTAATAGATAATATTTCCACTTGGATGCCATGAAGGTGCTGAAAATATGGATGATCTTAATTTGGATTCATTCTTGGTTTCCATATTATAGTAGAATAAGTCAGTTTGACCAAAATAATCATTTTCCTTATTAGATAGAAACGCAAATCCATTTTCTATGGGGTGCCATTTTGGATGTATGTTGGTAGTACCTTCTGTTTGAATTTGTTCTCCCTCAACAGGATTAATCTCAATTGGCGCAACCAACATCCTATATCGAGAATCAATAGTAGATTTGAAATTATGATAAAGTTTTTCCCCCCTCACACCTAAAACATTTTCTAGAGCGTTATTCACAGAAAATTGCGCTGGTTTTCCTAATTCATCCATAATCAATTTTAAGTATTCTGAACCGTATTCATTAGCAATAAAAGTTGATAATGCAAAACCGGAATTATAAGTGGATTCATTGCCTATACCTTTTTTACCAAATGTATTCATTTCTGTAAAAGATAACAGTTTATCATTAATTGTTCTATCCCTTAAAATCATATCCCTATGGGTGTCCCAATGATCCCAATCAGCATCATCGTACATGTATTGTGCCACTCCTTCTGCTAACCATGGCGGGACTACTGTACCAGGTATAGGGTAACTGATTAAGGTATTTGGAAAACCATATAAAACATCTGGACGTTTTTCTTCTTCATAATTCATGAACTGTAAATATGCTCCTGGAATATTTGTACCTGCCTTCATTGCCTTTTGCAAAGAAACTATATGCGCGAATTCATGGGTGATAACATTCTGAAGCCAGCGATGACTACCTCGTAATTCAAAATCAAGAGGAGAAGCCCAGATTAAAATTTTATTATCATAATAATAGGCCGCACCGTTTGAATAGTCATCTGGATCTAAAAGAACAAGATGTGTTTTGGATTTAGGTTCATATTCATAAAACCCCGTAATCTTAGGATAGATCTGTTCTGCAACTGTTGCAGCTTCACGAGCAGTCATCTCTGTTTCGTCATGAAAGTGAATTTTAAAATTCTCTGTTTCGAATGTATACCAATTAAGCTCAGGATGATTATATTCAATTTGTGCAAATCCAAAAGACATAAATAAAGAATATATAACAATTCTAGTCATTAGTGAATTACAGCAATTTTAATAATATTTGATTCAATGCCCTTTTGCCCATATACACCAATATGAGCAAAATATACACCTGACTCTATATCATATACATCCCATACCCATTCTGAAATTTGATTTCCTGAATTTATAAATTCATTTTTCCAGGTCTTTATATAATATCCCGCTAAATCATATAAATTGATCTCAACATTTTCTGCATCTACAGTTTCTATTCTAATTGTACCTATATTATCGAAAATTGGATTGGGATAACAATATGAGCGAATATGATGACTTTGAATATTAAAGTCAAAAGAATAGCCCAATTCTATTTTTCTATTTCTACCCCAATCACCATGATGAAAAGACCAATTATTTCCATTTGTTTCTGTTTCTTCTCCAAATTGATATATAATACTCTTTGTGATGATTGAATTCTTCTGTGTAATTGATTTAAGACCAATAACATCATCATCACGGTTTGATATTATTTTATATTTAGTATTCCCCATATGGTCAAAAATATATATGGATGAAGAATCAGCTGATTTTGCAACAATTTCAGGATATCCATCATTAATAAGATCTCTTGTAAGAATTGGAGATTGCAGCTTCTCATTAATTGGGAAACCTGATAATAACATTAATTCAGAATTGAATGCATATAAATAGCCTGAAGAATCAAGAGCTAGTACATCAGGATTCGCATCCATATTTAAGTCCACTCCAGAGATTGACTTGAATGAAATATCTTCCCAGTTGATTATTGTTCCGTCAAAATCTGTTCTTGCAATTCCTGAATTCCCAATGCCAATATCATAGGTAAATGAAGATGTAAATACCCTAGTGGAATGAGAATCCCATTCAAATGAATTTAGATAAATTAATGAGTCATTCCAAATTGGTGTACCTCCAAAACCCCAGGATGATTCATCAGTGAAAAGTCTTGTTATTGTATTTGTTGGATGATGATAATCATAACGAGTTTCATACTTTATATAGCTGTCTCCAGAATAATCTGGATATAAAATAGGAGATTCATAGACATTAATAAAAGTATGGTTCTCCTGTTCATCAATTATGGTGAATATTTTATAAAATGGTTTTTGGCCGTGGAAGTATATTCTATTCGATAGCGTGTTTATTGGTGCAATCCATAATGAATCAGAGATACCTAAAATCATCGGATATTCAGAAGCAATAAATGATTGAATTATTTCTCCATTAGTTATTGGGAAACCGCTTCGTATTAAATTATTAGAAACGGAAAAAGTCATAATGCTATCTGATTCAGATATATCGCTTACCTTAATAAATGATGAAGAGCCATTATTCGATTTTGTGGAAGGATAAGTAAAGGGGCCAAATTCTGGATTCATTCCTTCCATAGTTGTATTTGCTAATTCATATTGTGTATTTCCCTTGAACCATACATCACCGAAATATCCTACAGAGGGATTATTAAAAATATGAACGGAGATATATCCAATATCTTGAGCACCATCCGCCTCCTCTAAATCAATTCCAAGCCTGGATAAATTAGAATTAACAGTATAATCCTTGATGCCAGCATTGATAATAGTTTCATCTATATGCCAAATTAATAACCCTGATGCAGGTAGACCTATATCATAATTTGGTACTGATATAATTACACCATTTTCATCTTTCTGTATATCTAAAGAATCCTGCAATACATTTATGAGTGGTGGATATTCATTTTTACCGCTTTCTTCATATATTACATACCGCATCGAATCTAAACTAATTCCTTGTTTAATAGAATGATCTCGGTTTTCGATTAGAAAATATTCAGATTTATTTATATTTATTCTAACCAAATTATTCTCTGAACGACTTGGTAATTCTATTTCTGTATTAAAGGAAACTTCTATGGGAATATCCCATCCAGCATACATTCGTGTCCAAGCTGTGGGTGGTGCAGGGATTACACCGATTCCATTATTGGATCCCTGATCCATGAGACCAAAAATACCAACGCCACTTTCCCCCGTTTCAATATTCCAAAGTGGTGGGAATCCTGTTGCGAAACCAAGCATAAGTGCAAATGTACCAGTTAGACCATACTGATATTCACAAGGCTCTAATGCATCAGAGAACATAGATTCAGCAATATCAAAGAGAAGATGGTTCTGTGTTTCTGGTAATATGATTCCCTGTTTAATTTGGTGTACTCCTGCAATAATTGATGAAGTACCTAAGCTATTAATTATCATATCATTATCGATAAAAGTTGATGGAATATCTTCTGGCGTTGGATCTAAGAATGGTAATGAGAAATCCTGACCAATTCCTGCATGGAATATTACTATATGATCATAGTAAGAAAAATCAACTTGGTCAATCTCATATGCTATCTGAACGGCATCTGAAAGCAGTCCAGTTATCCTGATTTCCTGAATATCATCTTGATCATATGGATTATAATAATTCATTGAATTCGGTAATGAATAGCTACTGATCTCTTCATATGGATATACAGTAGAATTTTCAAGATCAATACCAAATTTTCCATAAGATACAGCACTAAAATAGGAATCGACAGCTTTTAATTGAGATTCAAAGTAGGATCTATTATGAGGAGGTGGATCAATTGTATAATTTCCACAATCAATTCCATCTGTTGAAAAAATAAATTGTCCATTACCTGAAGTACTTTCATCATCATCACCTTGGAACGAAACCCGAATCGCACAAATACGCATTTGCCCGGTTATGTCCGAAAATGAAATAGAAATAAAACAGATCAAGAATATTGATCTAAATAAGAAGAGATTGCCCACCATGAATAGTGGTTTTTAGAATTCCATATTTAGAGAAAATCGCATCGTATTAGTTAATGGGTGTCCTGTTTCACCGTAGGTATAGCCAAAATCGAATCCATACCCTGCAAAACGAAGACCAATACCAAAAGTGGGATTACTTATTTTTCCTATCTTATCATAATAAAAGCCTGAACGAATAGCGAAATATTTTCCATACCAATACTCAAACCCAATATTATGAACAAGACGATCTAATTCATTGGTTAAAGATCTTTGTTTAGAGTTCCCAACCTCCTTCTCCCCGTATTCATTATATTCCCCCCAGTCATCATCTCCAGGGTTATCACCAGATTTAATAATCTCATTATCACTCAAATCAATTTTTCCATCACCATCTAGATCATCCCATTTATAGCCACCAATCATTTTATCTCCATTACCAGCACCATCAGGTCCATAATCCATATCACCACCAAGCAGCCAATCATTTACCCAGGAAGTAAAAATAGCCTTATAGATCGGATCTGTATGTGCAATTTCCAGTTTACCATCTTTATTATAATCATTTCCAGGGCTCACATTACCATCTTCATCATAACCACCAATATAGCCGTCACCATCCCAATCCATATCAGGGTATGATGAAACAAGAAGTTTATCTACATCATAAACAATACTAAGTTTGTTATACTCACTCTGAACTAATGCGTAATGCAACCCCAAGGTTAAGTTGGTTGGTTGAGGGTCTGCTTGATCTGGATCAATAAAAGAAACTTTTGGCCCTAAATTTGAAAGATTTATTCCAATGGTTAATTTTGGAAGAAACCATTCTTTATGCATATAACCAATATCAAATCCAAAATCCGTTGATGTACCTTTTCCCTTCTCACTACCAGCACCCATTTCAACTAGGTGTTGGTAAGAAACTTTTGCATTGATACCAAAAGATTGTGTGGCAGAAATTAAAGCACTGTAGGAAAGAGAAAAAGCGGACATGTAACTTGTAAATGTACCTAATTCATCACCGGTTTCACTGGTTCTTATCTGTTCACCAAGATTTAAAAATATTAAGTGTCCACCAATAGTGCCTAATGTGGGATATTTTTTACGAAAAGCAAAAAATTCATAATATAGATCATCAGCTAAGCCTGGCAACCAATTTACATGCATCATAGCCAGCTCTTGACCTTCAAGAAACCCTAACCCCGCAGGATTCCAGTAACTGGCGTAGGCATCATTTGCGATTGCTACCTGGGCTTCACCCATACCACCGGCACGAGCACCAGGTGCAATTAATAAAAATATTGCACCTGCTTCACTCTGTGCAAATATCGGATTAACGAGGATTGCCAGTAAGGACAATCTGATCCCTAAACGCTTCATTGAACGTCTCCTAAGTATTTAATGATAAAAACTGCTCTTTTTAAGAGCAAATTGATAACGTTTAAGGTATTGATTAGCTCCAGTTATTTGACAGCAAATATATCTTCTCATAACTTTCATATACAAGAAATGAATTCGCCCTAAAAATGTTCCTTGTTAACTTAACAATCCAAGAGTTAAAACGGGTATGTATGTAATTAAACCTACAGCTAATAACCGTACTAAAAAGAATGGGAGTGTAGCACGATAGATTTTTGGCATATCTTCATCAAAACGATATGCAGCTAAAAATAAATTCATGCCCACTGGAGGAGTTAAAAAACCCAGTTCTAAATTGGCTATAAAAATAATTGCTAAATGAACAGGATCAATTCCAAAATACGCACCTAAAGGTGCAATCAATGGAACAATAACTATAATTGCTGAAAATATATCCATTAGACAGCCAACTATAAGTAAAAATATATTTAACATGAGTAGAAAAGCATATTTTGATGCAATCATCTCTTTTGCCCATGAAAGAATTAAAATCGGTATTTGCGCATCAACAAGATAACTTGTTAATCCCATAGCAACACCTAGGATAATTAATACACCACCAATTAGAGTGGCGCAATCAATTATAATTTTTGGTAATTCCTGAATCTTAATATCTTTGTAAATATAACATTCTATGGAAAAGACATATAAAACAGTTAGTGCTGCCGTTTCAACTAATGTAGTGAAACCACCAAATACACCAAACAGAATCAAGATTGGTATTAGTAATTCCCATTTTGTATCCAAGCAAACACTGATTGCTTCATTTACATTAAATTTATTAAGTATAATTTTGTCTTTTTTCCCTTGATATAATGCCCAAACAGACATCATCAAAACCAACAAAAGGCCTGGGATTAATCCGGCAATGAAAACATCTTTTACTGAAATACCGGCCGTAACACCATAAATAATTGCAGGAAGACTAGGCGGAAATAAAAGACCCAAAGAACCTGAAACAGTGATAAGTCCTAATGAAAATATCCGACTATATCCCTCTTTCAAAAGTAGAGGCAATAATAAGCCTCCCAATGCCAAGATTGTCACACCTGAACCACCTGTTAAAGCAGTAAAAAAACCACACAAAACAACTATAATCACAGGCGTTCCACCTGGAATCCACCCAAATAATTCATGGAAAACTTTCACCAACCTAGTAGACGCTTTACTTTCAGCTAATAAATATCCAGCCAATGTAAACAAGGGAATTGTTGGCAATGTGGGAGACACAACAATTCGATATGCTTCCGTTGGAATCGCAGAAATGGGTGTATAATCTGCCCAAAATAGCAAAACAGCCATCCCACCTAATCCAACAAAAATAGGTGCTCCATACATCAATGCAGTTAGAATAATTACTGACCCAATCCATACAACAGGAACAACTTCAAATAATGTATCAGTAAATGTATTGATTGAAAATAGAAACCCAATTAGTACTAGCGAGATTCTATGAATAGTTTTTTTATAACTATTAAAATAAACTTGAAGTGCCATTAACCCAAAACCCAATGGCATAATTATCTGGGCAAACCACCGTGGAATATATGGTGCTATATCAATTGGGTATTGAAATTCAACTTTTAAAAGTTCCCAACTACCCCAGGTTAAGGCTACTAACACCAGGAATGTAATAACTTTAGCAATCCATTTTCCAAAATGTATTTTTTCTGCCTGATCAAAAAGCGAACTCTTAGTTAAGGCCAATAGTTTATTTTGCCGAGTAGCTAATACTGCACCAATAAATCCAATCCATAAAGTAAAATGTTGTACTAAGACTTGAGAGGCAGGAATACTATTTGTATTAAAAATTCGAGTTAATGTCTCAAATGCAGGTAGGAGCGTCATTGTGACAAAGATTATGAATGCTAAAGTATCTTCACCCCTTTTTAGATAACTAATAAAGTGGTTCTTAATCTTATTCACTGTGGGAAACTATTGATCTTCTGTTAATTTCACTACACGATCATAGATTTCACTAGAAATCACATTACCGCGAAGATGAGGCTCCATTCTTTTTACCTCTGACTTCCACTGAAAAACTTCATCATCTGAAGGCGTATGAATGGTTAATCCGTATTGTTTCATAGCTTCAAGCGCTTGTTGTTCAGCAGTACGATTTGTTTCTAAGTGTTTTTCACGAATTGTTTGAGCTGCAGAAATTAGATCATTATGGTATTTTTTTGGAATTCGATTCCAGGTTTTCTGATTAATAATGATTCCTGCCATTAAAGCTCCCCACTTTAAATCTAGCATGTGATTTGCAATACCAAATGATTGCTGAGCTAGAGCATACAAAGGCATGGTAGAGATGGCATCAATTAGTCCAGTTTGGAGACCGGATAAAATATCTGTTGATGCTAGGGGTACGGGATTAAATCCTGCTTTTTTATATATCTCTGCCCATTTAAAATCACCTGCCCATGTAAATATTTTTTTATTTTTTAAGTCTATTGGAGTTTTGACCATTGAATTAGAAAACCAATATGCCCAACCCAAATCAGCTATATATAATAACTTAAATCCTTTTTCTTCAATTTTTTTCTCTAAAGATGGTAACATATCTTCAAGAACACGTTTAATATCATCTTCATTTTGAAAAGCAAGAGGCACATAAAATGCGGAAAAATCAGAATCAATTTCAGTTAATCCTTCCGTAGAAATTCCTGCAGCATGGATCTGACCGATTCTCATCTTGCGCACCATATCTCTTTCATCTCCAATGACACCTCCTGGATAAATCCGTAACTCCACTTTACCCTTGGTCACTTTTTTCCACTCTTGACCCATTTCTATTAACATACCGTGCCAATCTGTTCCTTCTGGTGCTAAAGTTGCCATTTTCACAATAATCTTCCGACTAAATGCAATAGATGACAAAAAAAGAAAAATTATTATTATTCGTTTCATTCTAAAAAGTATTCATTTGTTTTAGACAACAACCATTTTGCACGTTTTTGTGCAATTAAATT
>PBKF01000012.1 GCA_002722105.1 Fidelibacterota bacterium | reverse complement strand
TTAATTTGATAAAAAATATATTACATTCACGCGGCTATGGTATAACTCACAAAGAAAAAGATAATTTTATAAATACAGATTATCCATCAGATTTTAGTGAAGAGAATATAGAGATTATTAAAAGAGTTGAAAAATTCACGATGACATCTATTGAACGCTTAAATGCATTAATAAATTCAGTCTACTATATCGTCGAAAATAATATATCTGGTTCTTTTGTAGAATGTGGAGTATGGAAAGGTGGTTCTGTAATGGCGATGGCACTTTCTTTAATCAATAGAAGGGTTTTTGACAAAGATATTTTTCTTTATGATACTTTTTATGGTATGCCAAGTCCAGAGTATATTGATGTAAATGTTTATGGAACGAGAGCATCTGATTTTTTATCTAAACATGAAAAGACCGAAGAATCTCATGCTTGGTGTATAACTCCAAAGATTCAAGTAGAAGAGAATATTTATAGTACAGGTTATCCAAAAGGGAAATTCAAATTAATTGCAGGTAAGGTGGAAGAAACAATACCAAAAATTATGCCAGAGAAGATCTCCTTGCTTCGACTTGATACTGATTGGTATGGATCAACCAAACATGAAATGGAAAATCTTTTTCCATTGCTTGAAAAAAATGGTGTATTAATTATCGATGATTATGGTCATTGGGCAGGATGTAAAGAGGCAATAGATGAATATATAAAAGAAAATAATATAACTATTTTACTAAATCGAATAGATAACACTGGGCGCATTGTAATCAAACTTTAGTCTTTCAATAATTAAAGAAATTTTATAGAAATTGCATTTATGTTTCGTTGAGGGATATTACCCCAGACATTCAGGCCCAATTGGTGGAGCAGGAATGTATGTCCAGACTATTGGGAAGAGGTTAACATCCTTAGGCCATGAAGTTTCTGTGATTTGTGCTAAATCAGAGAATAATGGTATTAGATACTTTAAAGATGAATTAATTCATGTATATCCCATCATGGATTCTAAACCCAGTTTATTTATCTATTATATTAGTCGGATCCCAATTATCAAAATTTTATCTGGATTTCTTTTTTATTTACATAACGGTCTAAAAATTCACTTATTTTTATTAAAGTTAAATAAAAATAAGAAAATTGATTTTATTGAATATTCAGAAGGTGGTGACTTTTGGAATACAATAACAAAATATTTTAAATATTCATCTCATTTGCATGGTTCATTTTTTACTTTCAAACACCAATCTGGACAAAAAACAAGTAGTGCAGAATGGATACGTAGAAGAGTGGAACATTTTTTTATTAGACGCTCTCATATAGTTATTTCACCATCAAGAGCTATGGTTAGATATGTTGAAAAAGAAATGAATGTAAAATTAAAAAATTCAAATGTTATACCATATCCGATTGAAAATATAATGAATAATAGCTTTCCCTTATTTTTAAATAAACAGGAAAAAGTGATTATCTTTTTTGCATCAAGAAACGATCCTGTAAAAGGTGGTGAACTTTTTATCCGCGCATTAAAACAAATGCCCGATAATATAAAAAATAAAATAAATGTAGAAATTTATGGATTTAAGCCAGAACAGAACATTGATGGTATGGATTTTATAAAACTAAATCAATTTATACCTAGAGATGATTTGATAGAGCAATATAAAAGAGCAGATATTTGCGTAATTCCTAGCTTATTTGATAATTCACCAAATACGGTTTATGAAGCAATGGCTACTGGTAAAATAGTTGTGGCGAGTGCAGTAGGGGGTATACCTGAAATAATTGGTGGAATAGAAAATGGTTTCCTATTTAATCCAATTGATATAAATGATTTAATAAAAAAAATAATAGATGCTGTGGAATTAGTTTTATCTGGAAACAGTGATAAAATAAGAAAAAATGCACAAAATAGAATCTGTTCATTTGCAAATCTTAAGGATAATACAAAACAAAGATTGTCCTTAATGCTCAATTAAAATAATGGATTAAGTGATCAATTTATCAAAAGTTCAATTGGCTATATTACAATATGGATTTTTCATAATAATTCTGATCAGTTTTATTTTCCATTGTAGTAAGCGTGAAATTCATTTCCAAGAGAATGATTCCTTTAACGTATATCGAAACATTAAGAATTTTCCAGCTGGTGCACTATCATATGCAGATTGGTCATATAAAAGTACAGAGAGAATTAGCCCAATTGTTAACAAACTAGCAAAAGTAAAAAAGATAAAGAGTTTATTTGATTCTCAGGTTCATAAGCTAGATATCACAAGTCAACAGATCATTGAACAAAAATGGAGTTTAACAAGATTCATTCGAACAATTTATATTAAAACAATCGGATTATTTCAATTACCACATCCCATTCATTGTATGTTTTCTGTCCCACTATCAAGCACATATTCTGCGGGTCATGGTTTATTTTATGGATTAATTACAAATCCGAAAGATGATTATTATGCATTTAATTCAAAATGTACTTTAATGACTATCTTACTTTTCCATTTGAGTGTAATACTTATTGCCTTGACATGTTATAATATCGGGATATCTTTCCAAGCGATATTATTATTATCAATTACATTATTATGTTCTATTAGTGCATATTCATATGGTTATCACCTTGGAAGTACCATTTGGAATATTTTTACTACAAGTCTATTCCTATGGTTTTTAACCATTGGTTCCCCAGGTATGAAAAAAAGTCGAAGTATTGCTTGGCTAAGCGGGATTCTAGTTTTTTTTAACTATTTAATTATTTTTCCATATGCCGCTTATTTAATTACTTTATATATATGCCAAGAAGAAAAAAAAACAAAATTTTCCTATAATACATTTATTCTAATATTTAAATCACAAGTCCCAGCAATTATTTCAATAATATTGTGTACAATATTATTCTTTCAACCAGGGGTAGGTAACCATGGGAATTATTTTAGTTTTAAAAGTTTCTATTTTGTAATACTAAATTATTTTAGCATGTACAATAAAGCTCCATGGCTTGATTTTGCACAATTTTTAATAATAGCTGTAATAATGTTATATGCTGTTAAAAGTTATTTTGGTCTTGGCAGTAATTTTAAAAAAATAAAAACTGAAATTCAAAATAATATAGAAATAATATCTACTTTTATCATTATGATTATTTTCTCAATACTTATTTCGTTAGCAATTAAAATTTATTTGAACCATTTATGGCTTCGACTTTATGAAATTATTTTGTTTGTAATATTTTTTATTTTAACATATTCATTGGTGAAAAATAAATTTATAAAACCAATGAAATATTCTTTCAGTAATCTCTATTGGAGCTATTCTGGTATCATTTTAAGTATTTATTTTCTTATTGCAGGCTTCTTACAACCATATTTTTCTTATAAAATATTCTTAGGTGCAATTTTAATTTTGGTTTCCTTATTATATTATGAAATTATCCATCTAAGAAAAATTAACAAGAGATTGCAAAATCATCATATTTTGAGATATGTAATATTCTTCTTATTTTATTGCTATGCAATCGCTCTAAGCATAGGTGTACTAGGTTTTTCACCTTCCCGCCACATTTTTTTCTTACTACCTTCAATATATATTATATTTAGTTTTGGACTAGACAGGCTGCTTAAGAATTTTTCTTTCAAAAACTTCCTATTGTTATATTCAATTATATTAATTCTTGGATCAATCTCGGTAAATCATCGGTATATGAGTACTTTAGATACTACTATCCACATTTCTATACCTGAAGATATAAATTACATAATGCTTGGAGATGGTTGGAACCCATATGGTAATCCATGCCTGAAGGAAGATATAGAAATAGTTTCAGATTTAAATAACAAAAAGTATTTAGGAAAGAAAATAATGTATTTAAGTATGACTCAACCATTGGAAGCTAACTATAGATTTATTGATTTTTTAAATAAGAATAATAAACATAGAATCAAAATTAACTCATTTGATGAAAATAAGACTGATACATACTTTTTAGCCTACAATCCCTATAATTTTTCCCATAATAGGCCAAATAATATCTTTAAGGCACAATTTGAAATTTTATGAGCATTGCTTGCAAACTATAATAATTAATTATTTTATTTAAGATATATATGGGTATACTAACTCGTCTAAATATCTGCTATGAAAAAATTAAACCTTAATTATAACCGTTTTATTATCAGGAAGATCAACAATGGATGAGAAACTAATTAATCAATTTATAAATGAGTCTAAAAGACTTTCAAAAAAATTAGATATCAAAGGTGATTTTGGAAATATTAGTATAAGAAATGAAAAATCAATATACATCAAATCTAGTGGTTCGAAACTCGCGAATTTGAAGAAGAAGGATATAATTATTTTAGACCTTGATGCAGAATTTGATATCATGTCTTCTAATGCATCAGTAGATACTGCAACACATATTGCATTATATAAAGCTTTTCCTAGTATAAAATGTGTTATTCATTCCCATTCCGTTTATGCTACTTCATGGTCTCAGGCTTCAGTTAATATACCATGTTTAGGTACAACTCACGCCGATCATTGGAATGGAGAAATACCCGTAACTCGCAAACTCACGGATAAAGAAATAAAAGGGGATTATGAAAAACAAACTGGAAAAGTAATAATTGAAGCAATTAATAAATTAAACGTTAATCCGCTTGATTGCCCCGGTATTCTAGTTGCAAATCATGGTCCTTTTACTTGGGGTGCTACAATAGAAGATACTGTAAAGCACACTGAAATGTTGGAATATATTGCAAAACTAGCATGGCTGTCTCTTTCTATCAATCCTAATGCTAAATCAATTTCACCTGCTCTTATCAATAAACATTTTTTTAGGAAACATGGTTTAGAAGCTNATTAAATAGGTTCGAATAAAAANTTCAGATTGATGAGTTTTCTTAATCCTCCATTCGAAACACAAATAAAATTCCTAATCTACCGTTTTCGATTTTTAGGACTATATCTAGTATTTGGGGTGCTTTCTCTGGTACTAGAATTTTTTATTCGAGCCTATTTGATTAATCTTGGATTGGATCATATCCTGTCCACTTTATTTGCTATTTTTTGTGGAATTTTATTTGCGTTTTGGGTTAACGTANAGTTTAACTTTAAAATTCCCAAGTCCAGAAAAATTCGGGCAATGGTTTATTTCGTTATTATTTCTTGTATCTCTTGTCTTCTACAGTGGCGCTTGAGGCATTTATTAGCATTTGAAAATATGAGTTATGAATGGGGCCGCCTACTTATTTCAGGTGCTATATTTATTCTGGCTTATANTCTTCATCGCAAATACTCATTTCGTGATTTTAAAAAAGTCGGAGTTGCTATATATGCCAATGGTGTCGAGGATCTGAAAAATATTCACAGTAGGATTGGACATTATCCTGATTTTATCCATGTTGATATTGTAGATAACTCTATGTGTNAAAATGCAAAGGATGTCCAAGNCTACCGTTTGGAAACAATGCAAGCTTATTGGCCCAACATTCAGATTCAAACCCATATTATGTCCAAACTACCTTCTAAGTGGATAGGGCAAGTTCTGCCTTATTCTGATGTGATTTATATTCATGCTGAATGTCATGAAAATGTTTCTGAATTGTTTGAGATAATTAAAAGCAAGGGTAAAAAGCCAGGTTTGGCACTAACATTGACAACNAATATAGATGAAGAAATNGAATTACTAAAACAATCTGTATATGTATTACTTCTCACCATCTCAAATCCAGGAAGTTCTGGTCAAAAATTTGATATGGATGGGCTAGAAAGAATTAAACAGATAAATAGTTTACCATTTAGGAAACAGTTTATGCTATGCGTAGATGGAGGTGTCAATGAAAATATTGTCAATTTGCTCGATGCAGAAAATATTGTCTCTGGCTCATCAGTACTTAATAATTCTGATCCTAGGAAGCAGATCATGCGTCTGCAGACTGTTGGGCGTTACGAAACTGCTTGAAGCCCTCAGAAATAAAACGAAATATAAAGAGGTCTCTTTTCGAAAAACTTAGAGAGATTAAAGGTGTTATTTCGGTTACACTTGTAGGTTCCTTTATCGATCGGAAAGATCTGATTGGAATAAGTGANATAGATACTATTGTAATTTGTAAGTCCTTAGATAAAAAATTATTTGATGCTTGTCTAAATGCTGCTGAAAGTATCGATCTAAAAAATTGCGGTTTAATTGATTATGCTTTAAAAATCAATCCTACCTTTGGACCCCTGAAGTTTGACAAGCCCAATCTTGCTATAATTCATCTAATGATTTATGATATTGATTCTCATAGAAAGCATGTATTAGCTAGCCCCTTTACATGTTTTGATTGGGAACGAAGTAAGTCAGTCGATGGGTTAAAATTAAAAAATATTTTTCCAGTTGGGATTCTACAAATTCGTGATTTTTATGAAGTTAGACGCAGTCTCAATAATTATCTNGATGATTTAAATAATAATGTAATTAGTTACCATAAATATGAATTTGATGGNAATAATGTCAAAGAAATAAATAAAAATAAAGTACTTGATAAACGACACTTGGGTGAATATGCTTATCACATCATTCGTTATCTTATAGCTAATTATTTGAAACTTTGTACAAATAAGAATGATTCTTTTTCAAATATTGAAATCAAATCCGAGATTACCAGGTTATTTCCAAAATCTAGTTATATACATNTAAAAATGTTTGATACTATTTCTCAAGTAAAATCTAAAAGGGCGAATAATTTNCCAAAGGATACAGTTCAATGGGCTGAAACATTTGTAAAAGATTTCCAGAAACGTATAACTGTAGAATGGTCAGATGCTGTGCCAATTTATTTTTTACGACATTTAAAAACNAATCTGAATGATGGAANCTACTTAGGNCAGGGACGGGACCCANATATTGATTCNACACAAGATTATGANCTAATAGATGAATCTATNTCTAAATTTTACACCAGTCCCTTACGTAGGTGTGTTCAATCTATATTTGCGATTTATAAAGATACTGATATTNTCGCAGATGATAGACTGCTGGAATTTGATTACGGTAAAGCAGAAGGCCTTTCCTACAATGAATTAGTCAATAAATATCCTAGAATACTTGANGGCTGGCAAAATGGTGAAGACCCCAGATTTCCTGATGGTGAGAATACAAAAGATGTATATGATAGGCTTAAGTCTTTTCTGGATAGTTTAGCACAAAGTATTAAAAATAAACAATCNGGACCTATATGTGTTGTTACCCATAATGGTATTCTGCGATGCCTAATTGGAATTGTTTTTAATTTGAAATTGAATGANTGGCATAAATTGGTAATNCCACATGGTATCCCATTAGAATTTCTTTTTTGGCGAAACCGTTATAACCCAAATATTCCGAGTGCTTTAAGATCTGAAGTTTTTCAGAATATTGGTTGTGGAGAATCATGAGTCTGGCTGTTTTTTTATTGCCCAAAGGAGATTTTGCTTTGGAACTATTCTATTGGAAAGAAAGGATAAAAAAAGAGTTACCTAATCAGCCTTATACTATTCATCCTCCTCATATGACACTCATCAATATTGATGTGAAGACTGAAAATGGTGGATTAGCTGCTATTTCATCTCTATCTAGCTCTACTCATCCTATACAAATTACAGTTAATAAAACAGGATCATTTTGGGATGATGTTGCTACAGGTGGACACACTTTGTATTTTGGTATAGAAAAAAATGATATTCTTAATGCTCTTCAAAAATCATTGGCTTTGGCACTTCAAGAAGTGAGACAAATCTTACCTCCTCCGAATTACTTAAAAGATAATAAACAACTTTTAGGTAGTTATGATAAATATGGTTTCCCNTTTATTGGTGATCATTGGATTCCACATTTTTCTGTTTCTTCTTTACNGACATATAAAACACACCCGATTATTGAAGAATTTTTAGCAATGCCTAAACAGTATCACTTTACCGTTAACCAAATAACACTATGGAGGGTGGANGATGATNAGCATACTCTATTAGAAACGGTATATCTTAAATGAGGAAAGTCAACCTAATTCCCATGGCTGGTGAAGGTCAACGATTTATTAACGCAGGATATAAAATACCAAAACCACTTATTAATATAAATGGTTTACCCATGGTAATTAGAGCAGCCAAATGCCTTCCGAAAGCTGATCAATGGATTTTCATTTGTCGAAGAAGTCATATTAGAGTTGGAAATATTGATAAGGTGCTAAAAAATCATTTTCCAGATGCAATAATTTTATCAGTCGACAATCCAACAGAGGGACAAGTAAGTACTTGCCTTTTGGCCAGAGATTATATTTTCCCTGATGATCAGCTAACTATCGGTTCCTGTGATAATGCAATGGAATATGCTTTGAATAGTTTTGACCATNATATTAAAACCNATGATGCTTTAATCTGGACTTTCCGAAATAACCCGGTAATACTTCAAAATCCTAAAATGTATGGTTGGGCCTTTGTTGATGATTCATGTAAAGTAAGAGGTGTTTCCTGTAAGTTACCAATTAGTGATAACCCCTTACTTGATCATGCTATTGCGGGAACCTTCAGTTTCAATGAAGCAGGATATTTTCTAGAATGTGCAGATAAGATTATTAATAAAAACAGACGAATTAATAATGAGTTTTACATTGATGTTGTTCTGGATGAATGTGTATTGAATGGATATAATGTTTCAACTTTTGAAATAAATGATTACATATGCTGGGGGACACCAAAGGATTTAGAGACTTATCTTAATTGAGCATTAGGTTTTATTTTTCAATGATTATTAGTTCAAAGAATTTTCTTTATAAAGGAGCATTTCAGAAATTTTATCAACGTTCTTTAATTATAGTATTTTTTTATTCTTGAAATCATGATGATTTTATGCCACAATTAAGTTTTCCTCATGGTAAGTAATAGAAAAAGAAAAAAGGAAAATTATACCAATTTTTAATTTTATTCTTTTAGGTTTTTTCGTTGGCCATATATTTTTAGCACATAATAATGAAATTAGTCTTAATTAGAAAATCATCAAGAGTCTTTCTTTAAAATAATAGATCTGTACAGACCCAAATTATCCATTGTTATTCCTTGCTTTAATGAGGTAGAAAATATTCCTACTTTGATTCAAAAACTTGAGACTATTTATAACATGGGAATTGAAGTTATATTAGTTGATAATGGTTCTACGGATGGTACATCAGAAGTTTTAGCTAGGGAACTTGAAATTCAAATCCCATTAATTAAATATGTTTATATTAAAAAAAATGTCGGTTATGGTCATGGAATAATGACCGGTGTAAATGTTGCAAGGGGTAATGTAATTTCCTGGACTCATGCAGATCTACAGACTGATCCAATCGATGTAGTTAATGCATATTCAGTTTTCATACAAAATGCAGATTATGAGAATTGTATATTAAAGGGTAAGCGTATTGGTAGAAACATGTTTGATACTTTTTTTACAATAGGGATGGGAATCATTTCTTCTTACCTAATGGGAGTAAGGCTTACTGATATTAATGCCCAGCCAAAAATGTTTCATCGAAGTTTCGTGGAGAAATTAACTAATGCACCAAATGATTTTTCGTTGGATCTTTATATATTGATTCAGGCCAGACATAATGGGTATGAGATTTTAGAATACCCTGTGCATTTTGGCAATCGTATCTATGGTGAATCAAAAGGTGGTGGAACACTTAGGGGTAAATGGGAATTAATTAAGCGCACCTTAGTTTACATGAATAAGTTGAAAGAAAAATTGTAAAAATAATTTGGAAATCATAATTCATAGAATTAACACTATTAGTCAATTAAAAAAAATTGAACAGAAATACGGTGCTGAAATTGATATACGTAGTTGNGGTAGTAATCTAATTTTAAACCATGAGCCATTTAAAAATGGTGNGAGATTGGAAAATTATCTAGATGAATACAAAAATGGGACACTTGTTCTTAATATTAAGGAAGATGGAATCGAAGNCGAAGTATTGCGCCTTATAGACCAAAGGTCACAAATAAAAAGCTATTTTTTATTGGATATCGAATTCTCCTACTTGTACTATTCATCACGTCAGGGTGAAAGAAATATTGCTGTTCGATTTTCTGAAGATGAAAGTATTGAAACTGTAAAAAAATATGTGGGAATGGTGGATTGGGTTTGGATTGATACGAATACTCAACTTCCATTGGATCAAAAAAGTATTCCTATATTGAATGAATTCAAAAAGTGTCTTGTCTGCCCTGAGCGTTGGGGAAGGCCTGATGACATAACTTTTTATAAGAATGCTTTAATGAAATATGGATTCAAAATCGATTGTGTAATGACATCATTGATGTATGCATCAAAATGGCAAGAATGATAATTAAGAGTTAATAAATGAGACTATTAATCCATTGAAAAATCCCTTCAAATTCAGTTTAGTAGATCAAACAATTTCAAATAAAGATATAAAAGAATTATCGAATTGGTTATTGGAAAATAATAGATTAACAAAGGGAGAGTTGAACGATAAATTTGAAAATAAATGGTCGCAGTGGAATAATAGTGAAAATAGTATTTTTGTGAATTCAGGTTCATCTGCAAACTTGGTAATATTTTTTGCTGAACAATGTATTAGAAAAAAACAAAATTTAAAGGTTGTTATACCAGCTGTTAGTTGGTCTACCACAGTTGCACCTGGTATTCAACTAGGAATGAATGTAATCTTATGTGATGCAGATGAAAAAACACTAGGAGTCTCTGTAGATCATCTTGAAAAAATTTTTAAAAAACATAATCCAGATGTGTTAATGATTGTCCATGTTTTAGGTCATATAAATGATATGGATAATATTTTATTTTTATGTCAAAAATATAATGTGACTCTATTTGAAGATTGTTGTGAATCACCGGGTACAGAGTGGAATGGAATAAAAGTTGGTAATTTTGGGAAAGCCGGATCTTATTCATTTTATTATGGACATCATATCTCAACAATTGAAGGAGGAATGGTAGTTACAAATGATGATGATTTCTCAGAAATTGTAAAATCTTTAAGAAGCCATGGTTGGTCCAGAGATTTATCATCATTAACAAAATCAAATTTGAAAAAGAAGTATAAAATAAATGATTTTAAAGATCAGTATACTTTTTATTATCCTGGATTTAATCTAAGATCAACTGATTTGAATGCTTTTATTGGATTAAAACAGTTAGAAAGAATTGATAGTGTGATCAATAAAAGGTTCCAGATTTATAAAAGATATCGGTATAATTTAGAAGGCAATACTTGGATCCAAACCTGTCAAGCAGATATAATTTCAAATTTCGGTATGGGGTTAATTATTGAAAATATTAATGATGTTGTTAAAAAATTAAATAATGCTTCTGTTGAAATTAGGCCATTAGTTTGTGGATCAATAGGAGAACAGCCATTTTGGATAAACTATAATGAAAAACAAATATTACCTGTAGCTACTACCGTTCATAATAGAGGATTGTACTTACCAGCACATCATAATTTATCAATTGATGATGTTGATAAAATTAGTGATATTGTTTTAGAAGCTATAAAATGAATTATAATAATATTGCAATTATTGGTGATTCAGGGTTTATCGGTAAAGAAATAATAAAAACTATTAATACTGATTATAGGTACAACTCAAATAATATAAATTTATTTGATAAAAATATTTCAACAAAATTGAATGGTCAAATTGATACTATAATTTTTTTAGCCGGTGATCCAAAAATATTTTATTATAAAAATAATCCACTAGAATGTTTTAAAAATAATTATGAGATTGTAAAAAATATTCTAAAAAATAAAAATCTGTTCTTTATTTATTTGTCTAGCATTTGTGTTTATTCTGATTTAGAAAATTTTTCTACAAACCCAAATCTTGGATGGAATTCGACTGCAACTTTTTATGGGTTAAGTAAATTATTAGCTGAATATGAAATTAAATCTAGTTCTAATAATTATTGTATTTTAAGGTTGGGAACTCCATTTGGAGATGGTATGCGTAAAGGGCCTTTATTTGATATCATCAATAACCATGAAAGCTATGTCAACCTTAATAGTAGATATAGTTTCATTCATCTAGAAGATATATCAAATGGAATAAATTTTGTCATAAAAAAGCGGTTGAGAGGGATTTATAATTTGACTGCAAATGAAAGTATTTCGCTGAGAGAATTGATAGACAATCCAAATAAAATAAAAATCAAAAATAATAAAACAATTATATATGATAGTGAAAATTCAACATTAACGAATCTGGGATGGAAGCAAAATATTTTTGTTAAAGATTGGGTGGAATCATTAAAATTATAATTATTTAATTGAAAATATTATATATAACCCCATTTTTTAATTATCCTCCTATGGATGGTGCATCATTAAGAACAGTCAAACTATTTGAAGCGCTGTATGATGAATTTGATATCGATGTTATTACTTATAAAAATAATCCTTTAAATAATGAAGTCTTCCATTATTTTAAAAAAACAAATTTTTATTTTTTTTCATCAAAATTCGAATCACCAAAACCAGTTTCATTTTTAAATAGATTAATCTCTTCAACTTTACCTGGCTTTTCTTCCCATAATCCAAAATCAATTGCTAATGATATAAATCGTATTTTAGATAAAAATGGTCACTATAATATATTATATTTTGCAACACAATTGATGGGTCAAGCGAAATTGCATTTGAGCTCTGAAATTTATTCTATATTAGATTTATATGATATTTATTCAACTTATACTAAAACAAAGATGAAAGGGGTTCACTATTTTAGGCCATATTATTGGCTATTTGCTATTGAAGCCATTAGAGTTAGACGATTTGAAAAAAATATTCTTAAAAATTTTAATATCCTTTTAACTACTTGTAATGAAAACAAATATGCAGTAAAAGATTTATGCCCTGAATCAAGGATATTAAAAATTTCTAACGGAACAATATTGCCTAAAAATATTAAAATTGGAAAAGGGAATTCTTTATTAATGGTTGGGAATTTCGAATATTCGGGGAATTTTGAAGGAATAAAATGGTTCTTGGAAAATGTCTGGCCTTCTTTAAAAGAAAAGACTGATTTAATGCTACTTTTAGTAGGGAAATATTCTAATAGTTTAAAAAAATTAGTTGTAAACGATAGTCAAATCCAATTGACAGGGATGGTCCCAAAACTAGATTCATATTATGAAAATGCAGGATGTGTAATCCTTCCTTTATTTAATGATGGAGGTACAAAAACAAAATTAATTGAGGCAATGGCATATGGTATTCCAATTGTTTCTACTCATGTTGGTGCCAAAGGTTTTGAATCGATTGATACAATTTATAAAACAGATAATCCTAGGAAATTTTCAAAATATATTTTAAAAATATTTGCAAATGATATCAAGTATGATAGTTTAATTACTAACCAAAAATTTGTTGCTAAAAATCTTTCCTGGAAGAAAATTGGAAGAAAACTGAAATATTCTTTAAAAAATTTACCTATAAACTGAGAAAAAAATGATGGTTGAAATAATTAACAAAATATATCAACAATATTATAAAACTAAATTTCAGAAAAAATGTAATAAAATTGGTCAATCTGTGAGAATTAAAGGAAAAGTAATTTTCTCAGGCCAAGGTAAATTAGATTGTGGAGATCATTTATTAATTCGCAGTGCCAATTTTAATCCAGTTAGAATTCATATTGAAAGTCATGCAACTCTAACTTTGGGTGATAAGGTATTTTTAAATATGGGTGTTCATTTGTCTTGTTCAGAAAAAATTTTAATTGGGAGTCAAGTTGATTTTGGAGAGGATTGTTTAATAATGGATAATGATTTTCATGGCGCAGGTATTGAAAAACCTAAAAAAGCGCCAATTATTATCAAAGATGGTGTTTGGTTAGCAGCGAGAGTTATTGTTTTAAAGGGCGTTACAATTGGTGAAGGTGCAGTAATAGGTGCTGACTCTGTTGTAACAAAATCAATTCCACCTAATTCATTTGCAGCAGGTGTACCCGCAAAAGTGATAAAGTCAATTTAAATTATTTAATGAAAGTAGATCTCACAAATTTCACTATGGTTTGCCGTTGGTCTTTTCCTCAATCAACAGGAGGTGTGGCCATGCATAACCATTATTTATTGAATGCATTAGAAAAAAAGTTTAGTTGTAATTATATTACTGCTGAATCAAAAATTAACTCAGTATTTATCAAGAGTAATAATATTCGTTTTTCAAGAATTCAAATAACTAAGTATTTTTCTTTATCAAAATTTATAAAATTTTCATTTTTAAAAAATGCAGCTAGATCGTTTATAGATAAAAAGATATCGGAGTTATTTGCAGAAAAACTAAAAAAAGAAACTGGAATTATTGAATTCATGGATATTCATTCAGAAGGATACCATTTTCTAAAAAATAACCCTGAAAAAAGAAAAAATGTTATTATTCGATCTCATACACCTTTTGGTTTGTTAAAAAAGTATCTAAATAAGACTGAATTAAAAGGTGTGGATACTTGGTTTGCATTTGAAAGAGAAAAAAAATGTTTTGATTGGGCTGGTTTAATTTCGACACCAAGTGAAGATTTAAAATTAAGAATATGTGAATTATATAGTATCAATCAGGATAAAGTGCAGGTTATACCTAATTTATTAGACACAAATCACTTCAGACCAAAAGATATTACACATAGGGAGGATTTTACAATTCTCCATGTAGGTAGATTTGAAAGAGCAAAAGGAGTAGAAACTTTAATAAAATCATTTATATCTTTATCAAATAAGTTTAATAATATTAAACTTATAAATGTTGGTACACCACGCGGCTCATCTATAAATAACTGCATGGATTTAATAAGAGATAATAAACTTGATCAAAAAGTCATTTTTACAGGATTTATTGATTACCTCGATTTACCAGAATTCTATGCAAAATCTGATATTGTTGTTGTTCCATCTGAAATTTACGAATCTTTCTCATATACTGTGGCACAAGGTATGGCCTGTGGGAAGCCTGTTATTGCTTCAGATATAGGAGGAATACCCGAGACAACAAACTATGGAAATGCGGGGTTACTCTTTGAACCTGGTAATGTTGATCAATTAACTGATAAAATTGAAATATTTTATAGTAATACTAAAATCAGAGATGAGATTGGGGATAAGGCACGTAAATATATTGTTGACTATTGTTCTATCAAAAATATTAAAGCAAAACATATTGAGTTTTATCAATCGATACTAAACTAAATAGTCTTGTAATTATTTCCCCTTTTCAATTCAGATTAAAAAGAGGCATTGAAAGATTTACTTACGATTTGGCTAATAAATTAGCAAAGGATTATGAACTTAAAATAATTGTTTATACATGGGGTGCTCAGAATAAAGTAGATTGGGATTTTTGGGATGAAAAAATCAATATAAGGATAGTCCCTTATTCAAGGTATTTCCAAAAATTGATTGCAAAAATATATTACTATCTTTGGATTAAAATAGATCGTCCTGATAATATAATTCTTAATTTTTTATACCATGGAGAAACAGCCATAACATCCAAATCAAAAATTTATTATGTATTGCATTCACCAGCATCTTTAATTCCACACAGGTACAAATTTATTCAAAAAAAAGCTAATAAATTCAATCAATTATTCTTTATCGCTGTTTCTGATTATGTAAAAGATGATGCTATTTCATATATTGATGAATTAAAAATAAAAGTAATTTATAATGGAATTGATTTTAATCGATTTAAATTTTCTTTTGATTACCAAAATAGAGGAAAAATCAAATTATTGACAATTTCTGCACTTGAAAAATGGAAGGGGATTCAGGACTTAATTTGTATCTTAGACAAAGATAATTTAAAAAATTTATTTGATTATTATATTGTTGGAGATGGTCCATACAAACAAGAACTATTAGTTTTGGTTGATAAATTGAATCTATCTTCAAGCGTGCATTTTTTAGGATCAGAAGACAGAGTAGAATCATTATTACCAAATTATGATATTTATTGCAATTTAAGTGACGGTGAAGCATTTGGACTTTCTCTTATAGAAGCAATGGCCATTGGATTACCCGCAATTGTTTATGACATTCCACCATTTGATTCTTTAATCCCATCTCATACTGCAAAAAAAGTTAAAAATAAATCTCAAACTATGCTGAAAGAACATTTGATTTCCCTAACTAATAAAGATGAAAGAGAAAGGATTGGAAAAAATGGAAGAGATTTCGTTCGAGAGAATTATTCTTTGGAGGAAATGTCTTCAAATTATTATAGTCTTTTTATTTAGCATGCATAGCAATTTATGAAGGTTACGGTTTTCATATGTACTTATAACCGTGGAAATCTTATCGAAGGTACATTGGATTCACTTTTAATTAATCAAAACCATGTTCCAGATGAAATTGTTATTGTAAATGGTGGAGGGGTTAAAAATTGTCAGAAAATTATAGAAAAATGGCAAGATGAATTTCCAATAATTAAAACTATTCAAACATGTAATAGAAATTTAGCCACAAGTAGGAACATTGGATTACCTCATTGCTCAGGTGACTTAATTCTTCAAACTGATGATGATGCAAGGCCTTTTCCAAATTGGATTGAAGAAGTTGTTAAAGCCCATAAAAACAATCCCGCCTGGGGTGTTATTGGTGGGCAAGTGATTGATGGAAGTCGTGGAAATTTTCTATCGAAAATTGCTGATATTGCAACTTTCCCAAAGCATAATAATACTCAGAAAGTACAATCAGTTGCTGGTGTTAATTCTTCATATAAAAAAGAAGTGATTAAATCGGTTGGTGAATACGATGAAACCTTATTTAGAGGTGAAGATGTGGATTACAATTGGCGGGCAATCCAGAAAGGTTGGGATGTATTATTCTGCCCAGAAATTAAAGTCAAACATTTGCATCGTCCTACTTGGAAAAGTCTATTTAAACAACATTTTATGTATGGTAGAGCCCACTACTTAGTTAGAAGAAAATGGCCTGAAATGTATTCCCACTATCCATTAGAAATAGCATCAATTAGATCATTATTTAAATGGTTAACATCTTGGAGTTGGACACCATTCAATGATGCTATAAAAAAGTCATATCGATTGCAGACAAAAATAAATGGATTTGATATATTGATATTTTTATTTGTAAATCTTTCAAATAGAATAGGGACAGCAATACAAAGACATTTTTTTATGGTTTAATGAGAAAAATTAGAGTTTATACGGGAAATTATGGATCTGAAAAATATTGGTTGAAATATTTAGTCCATCCAGTAAGGGCTTTTTGGGGAGATGGAACAAAGGATTGGCCTAAATGGGAGGATGATTTCCACTTTTATAAAAAATATTTTATATTAGTCGATACACCAGAAAAAAGTGATGTGGGATTTTTACCGTTAACTCTGAATTATTATGTGAATAATAGAAAGTTGAAGTTGGTTAGTGAAATGGCCGATTTAATGGAAGAAAATGATAAAGCTCTTTATGTTTGGATTGATGGTGATCATAAAATTAACTATTTCCATTCGAATTGTATTTTCATTAAATATTTTAGTGATCAAACAACTAAAGGTAAGAATGAACTTATTCAGCCGGGGGATTTAAAAACTGACTTATTAGTTAAATATTTTGAAGGCCAATTTCAGCCAAGAGATAAATCTAATTTACCGGTAATAGGTTTTGATGGAATAGCAAAATATCCGAAGTATAAGTTAGTAGGTACAATTGCAAAAAATGCTCTACAGCATTTATCATTTAAATTAATGATTCGACAGACTTCCCCAGACCCCATTATTCCATTTCTATTAACAAGGAAAAAATTATTAGATCAATTCAATCAATCAAATAAATTAAAAACTAATTTTACTATTCGTGATTCATTTGCGCCGGGTACAATCGGGAGAAATGATCAAGCCCGCGAGGAGTTTATCAATAATATTATTGGTAGTGATTACACATTCTGTTTTAGAGGTGCAGCCAATTACTCATTAAGATTTTATGAAACACTCTGCCTTGGAAGAATACCCTTATTTATAAACACAAATTCTGTCTTACCATTTGAGAATAAAATTGAATGGAAAAATATTGTACTTTGGATAGATGAAGATGAAACAGATTATATGGTGGAAAAAATATTGGATTTTCATCAATCTTTAACAAATAATCAATTTATTGAAAAACAAAAATATTGTAGGGAGATATGGAAAACTTATTTATCAAAGGAAGGATTTATAAAGCATTTTAATGATAGTATAAAACAGTCAATCTTAAGTGGGGCTCCAGTATGAAAGTATTGATTTTAGCAGGTGGATATGGTACACGGCTCAGCGAAGAAACAGATTTAATTCCAAAACCTCTTGTCAAGATTGGAGACAAACCAATTCTATTACATATAATGAAAATTTACAGCCACTTTGGATTTAACGAATTTGTGGTTTTACTTGGTTATAAGGGAGATATGATTGAAAATTACTTTTTTAATAATAATGATGTTTCATGTATGGATATTACATTTCTAGATACGGGATTAAATACTGATACAGGTGGTAGGATAAAACGTGCCGAATCTATAATCAATGGTGAACCATTTATGCTTACATATGGAGATGGTCTTGCTGATATTGACTTGTCACAATTGCTTATTTTTCATAAAAATCACGGTGGGTTGGTTACAATGACATCCGTTCAATTGGCGAGTCGATTTGGGATCCTCGATATTGGTAGGAATGAAAGAGTCACTCAGTTTAAGGAAAAACCAAAAGAAAATGAAGCATGGATTAATGGTGGATTTTTTATATGTGAGCCAGGCACATTGAATTATATAAAAAATGATTCAACAATTTTTGAAAAAGATCCTCTTGCAACTATATCGGAAGATGGAAAGCTATTTACCTATCGTCATAAAGGATTTTGGAAATGCATGGACACCCTTCGAGATAAAAGAGAATTAGATCAACTTGCCTTTTCATCATCCCCTCCATGGAAAAGAAGTCATTGAAAAACCTTTTTAACCATAATTACGAAAATAAGAAGGTTCTTATTACAGGGCATACTGGCTTTAAAGGTTCTTGGCTTACCTGTTGGCTAAAGGCATTAGGTGCAAAAATCATGGGTTTTTCAAAAGATATTCCAACGGATCCATCTCTTTTTGAGACATTAAACTTAAAAAAAGAAATTGATCATATTATTGGCGATGTCCGAGATCATAGCACATTTTTGAATACAATCCGGACATTTCAACCTGATTATATTTTTCATTTTGCTGCTCAGTCATTAGTTAAGAGATCTTATGATAAGCCCAATGAAACAATGACAACCAATATAATTGGCATAAATAATCTTTTGGATACAGTGAGAATAGTTGGGGAAAACTGTGTTGTAGTGATTATTACGAGTGATAAATGCTATGATAATTTGGAGCTACAACGCGGATATCATGAAAATGATATTTTGGGTGGCAAGGATCCATACAGTGCATCTAAAGGTGCTGCTGAATTGGTGGTAAAGGGCTATTACCATTCATTTTTTAAAGCTCATGATCAGATAAGGGTAGGAACTGCAAGAGCGGGAAACGTTATCGGTGGAGGAGATTGGGCAAAGGATAGGATTATACCTGATTGTATACGAGCTTGGGAAAAAGAAGAGAAAGTAAAAATAAGGTCTCCACATTCAATACGGCCTTGGCAGCATGTATTGGAACCGCTTAGTGGGTATTTGCGATTGGGGCAACAGTTATCTGAAAATAATGATCTTAATGGTGAATCATTTAATTTTGGCCCGCAAGAACAAAATGATCACACTGTCTTGGAACTAATAGAACAAATGGTAAAACATTATGATACAGGCAATAAAATAGCATATGAAATTACGAAGGAACCTTTTCTCTATGAGGCAGGACTGCTTAAACTAAATTGCATGAAAGCTAAAGAACAACTTCTATGGGAAACTAACCTCAATTTTGAAGAAACTTCGCTTTTTACTGCAAGATGGTATTCCAACTATAAATATGTTAATGTACAAGATCTAACAACTAAACAAATTGAGAATTATTGTAAAACTGCAATAAATAAAAACTTATCATGGACGAAGTAACTATAGAAGACATTTCCCTAACTAACCTAAAAATAATTAAACATCCAAAAGGAAATATATACCATGCTTTGAAAAAAGGTGATAGGGATTTTGTAGGATTTGGTGAAGCATATTTTTCTACAATAAATAAAAATGAAATAAAAGGATGGAAAAAACACCTAAAAATGAAAATGAATATTATTGTTCCCGTTGGGGAAGTTAGTTTTGTTCTATTTGATGATAGAAGGAACAGCAAATCGGTCAATAATTTCTTTTCTATAACACTATCACCATTTAATTACTTGAGGTTGACTATACCTCCGGGTATTTGGTGTGCGTTTAAAGGCCATAACGACAACTTAAACATGATACTTAATATTGCAGATATGGAACACCATCCTGATGAAATAATCAGAGCGAATATAAATGATATTTATTTTGAATGGGAAAGCCTTTGAAAAAGATCCTCATTATTGGTGGCTTGGGGTATTTGGGAGGACGCGTGGCAAAATATTTTTCCGATAATGATTATTTTGTCAGAATTACTACTCGAAAATCAGAAAATGATTTTCCTAGAAATATTCCTAAAAATACTAAAGTTATACAGGTGGATTATAAATCGGATGAGCAATTAAATGAAGTAATGAAAGGAATAGATTCATTAATACACCTTGCTGGTCCTGATGCGCATACAAAATTTGATGATGAAAATATTTTGGTAAAAAAGCATGTTGATTTAACGAGACAAATATTTAAAATTTCTCGAAGGAATAATATTAAACATTTCATATATTTTTCTACCATACATGTATATGGGAATAGTCTGGTTGGAACTGTTACAGAAGAGAAAACAACATTACCTGTATATCCTTTTGCAATAGCTCATTTAGAAGCTGAAAAGATTATTAATACTGCACAAAAAGAGATAGTAACAATAATTTTCAGGTGTTCAAATACGTTCGGTGCTCCATATTTTGAAAATCAAAAATGTTGGAACTTAGTTGTGAATGACCTTTGTAGATCAGCTTTTCAAAATGGTAGCTTGATTATGAATTCATCAGGCCAAGGACACAGAGATTTCATATCAGTGGGGAATGTAGTTAATGCTATTTATTATCTAACTGAATTAAAAAATTATAAAGGGAGAGATAATATTTATAACCTGGGCAGTTCACAAACTACCCGCATTATTGATATTGCTAAAAACATTCAGAAGGAGTTAAAAGATAGATTTGATTATAATTGCCTTATTAAGACTAATAAATCATCAAATGAAAGTATTAATTTGGATTCATTTATTTTTTCTACAAAGAAAATAAAAAAAATAGGTTTTACATTGGATTATGGTTATAAAGAAATGAGGTTGTTGCTGAATTATTGTAATAATAACCATAAGTAATAAGTAATTATAAAAGATTGTTTAATCTAGTAACAAAATATAAATACGTTAATAACCTATTTCGAAAACATCCCTTCACAAAACATAATTTGAAAAAATCATGGTTTAATTATTTATTTTACAATGCCATAATTAGAGTCAAAAATAAACCAACAAAATTTAAATGGATAAATAATTTAAATATATATACACAAAAAGGTGATTCTTGCCTTGGAGGAAATGTATTTTTGGGATTAATGGAATTTCATGAATCAGCATTTTTGGTCCACTTTTTACACAATTCTGACCTTTTTGTAGATGTAGGTGCTAATCTAGGTCATTACACGTTATTAGCATCTGGGGTATGTGATGCAAGAACAATAGCAATAGAACCAGTACCGACTACATATAAAAGATTAAAGTATAATGTTATTAAAAATAATATTTGGAATATGGTCAAACTTGAAAATATTGGTATAGGTGCCAAGGATGGTGAATTATTTTTTTCAAATTTTGATGACAATGCAATCAATTATGTTCAAGGAAATGAAAAAAATGAAAGTAGTCTAAGGGTGCGTGTAAAAACGCTTAACAATTTATTAAAAGGCAAAACACCAAAAGTTATTAAAATTGATGCTGAAGGGTATGAGCTTTTGATACTCAATGGAGCAAATAACGTTTTAAAGAATCCAGAGTTAGAAGCAATAATTATTGAAATTAATGGACATTGCCGTAGATATGGATATACAGAATATGAAGTATTCAGATTTATTGTTAGTTTTGGTTTTATACCAGTTTGTTATGATTCGTTTTCAAGAAAAATTAATTTATTAAATAATTTTAATCATGATTCAGATAGTACGATATTTATTCGAGATTTAAAGTCTGCTAATCTTAAGGTTAAATATGGAAAAAAAATACGAATTTGGAAAAATTATTTAATATAGTTGTATCGATTCACTTTGCCAATAATCAATTGATAAACAAATCAATTAATCTAATCAAATGAGAACTATCTTTCTATTTTTTAGAAAAATCCAACTGTTTCAATAAGTAAAGTTATGCCCATAGCTGTTGATTCGATTAATTGTTAGAAAATTTTATGAATAAATTAAAAAATTGTAAAAATGTTAAACTCAAACAAATTATAGATTCTCATGATGGAATTCTATCTATAGCAGAGGAAGAAAAACATATTCCATTTAAAATTAAAAGGGTTTATTATATTTATGGATTTGAATCTCAAAAGTCAATCAGAGGGTATCATTCTCATAAGGCTTTAAAACAGGTTCTTTTTTGTATTTCAGGTACTGTCTCCATAGTGTTGGACGATGGTATAAATAAAGCTACTAAGATTTTGGAAAACCCAAATGAGGGCATTTATATTGGTGAAAATGTTTGGCATACAATGCAAAATTTCAGTGAAGATTGCATTATATTAGTTTTTGCATCGAATTATTATGATGAATCAGATTATATAAGGAATTATGACGATTTTATTATGTATGTAAAAAGGAAAAATCTTTGACGGTCAAACTCAATAACTTTGATAATGAATTTTTGGAGATTCAAGATGGAATCATTAATGTAATTACAGAGGTTCTAAAAAATGGAGAATATATTTTAGGTGAAAAAGTCAATTCTTTTGAAAAAATATTCGCAAAATATATCGGGACTAAATATTGTATTGGAGTTGCATCAGGAACAGATGCACTCACATTAGCACTCCTTACATTGCAAATTAGTAAAGGTGATGAAGTCATTACACCAAATTTTACTGCATTTCCAACAATACGGGCTATTCTAAATGCTGGAGCAAAACCGAAGTTAGTTGATATTGATTACTCTAATGGCCTTATTGATTTAGATCAAATTGAATCATCAATTACAAATAGAACAAAAGCTATAATTCCAGTCCATTTATATGGCAATGTTTGTGAAATGGATAAATTATCTAAAATTACTAAGGAATATAACCTTGTCATGATTGAAGATTGTGCTAAGGCATTAGGTGCTAAATATAATGGAATTAAGACAGGGAATTTTGGTATTTGTAGTGCATTTTCTTTCTATCCAACAAAAAATATCGGTGCTTATGGAGATGCTGGTGCAATTATTACAAATGATAAAAAAATATATGAAGATCTAAAAAGTCTTAGAAATTATGGATTGATTTCTAACTATTTGCATCAATCTAATGGTTTAAACAGTCGACTTGATGAAATACAAGCAGGTATTTTAGAATATAAATTGAATTTCGTTGATGAGTGGAATAATAGGAGAAACTCGATAGCAAATTATTACAAAGAAAATATTGTTGGCCATAAATTTTTCTCAATAAAAAATAATGTAGATCATGCTTACCATATTTTTGCAATAAAGTGTATTAATAGGAAGATGCTTATTCATCATTTAAAGACAAATGGAATTGAATCAAAAATACATTACCCCAATCCTATAAATCATAATACATTTCTAAATGAATTGAATTCAAAGAATTATCCAATCTCTTCGAAATTAGCTAATGAAGTTTTGAGCTTACCTATTAATCCTTGGATAAATGACAGTCAAGTCGAATTTGTAGTCGATGTAATAAATAAATTTTAAAATGAATAATAATTTAATTACAATTATTATTCCGGTTTTTAATTCAGAAAAAACTATTTTTGACCTTGTATCTAATATTTTTGATAGTTTAAAGCTAGATTACAAATTTGAAGTAATATTAATCAATGATTGTTCATCAGATAATTCAGACATTGAATGTTTAAAGTTATACGATAAATATAAAGGGAAAATAAAATATTATAAACTAGCTAAAAATGTGGGTGAGCATAATGCAGTTATGGCGGGATTAAATTATGCTATGGGAGATTGGATTGTGATAATGGACGATGATTTTCAAAACCCTGTAAGTGAAGTAGAGAAAATTATAAACTTTTCATTAAGTAATGATTATGACGTAGTCTATACGCACTATCAATATAAAAAACACAATATTTTTAGAAATTTAGGTAGTTATTTCAATAATAAGGTTGCAAATATAATGCTTAAAAAACCTAATGATTTATATCTTTCAAGTTTTAAGTCAATTCAATCAAAAGTAGTAAAAGAAATTATAAAATATAAATTACCATATCCCTATATCGATGGGCTTATCTTGCGAACAACTCGAAATATAAGTTCGATTCAAGTAAAACATAAAAAAAGAATACAAGGTAAATCAGGCTATACACTAAAAAAACTTTTTTCTCTCTGGTTAAATATGTTTACAAACTTTTCAGTTGTACCACTTAGGATCTCTACGCTTTTTGGTTTTATATTCTCATTTGTCGGTCTCATATTCGGAATAATTACAATTATTGAAAAGTTACTTTATCCAGAACTACCACAGGGGTATCCAACAATCATAATTGTTGTATTATTATTTTCAGGTATGCAACTCATCTTTTTGGGAGTAATCGGTGAATACTTGGGTCGACTATTCCTATCAAATAATAAACACCCACAATATTTTATAGATAAAAGGTGGGAATAGTTTGAATCATGAAATCCACTTTAAGTCTGAAAAAAACCATTGGTGGTTCAAAAGTAGAAGAGCAATCCTAAGGAATATCCTTGATATTATAGGAGACTCAAATCAACGATCTCTACTTGAGGTTGGTTGCGGAACAGGAGGGAATTTAAGATTCCTATTTAATAATTTTCAAAAATTGGCTGGTCTTGATATTGATGAAGGTGCCATAAAATTGGCAAAACAGGAGTCTTCAGAAATAACTTATATCCATGGTGATGCTAATTATTTAGATAATCTTCAATCAACCTATGATATAATTGCTTTTCTTGATGTATTATATCATAAAAATATCAAAAAAGTAAGTGATGTTATAAAGCAAGCATATGATAAATTAAACCCAAATGGATATTTATTAATATCTGAACCAGCATTTAACATATTAAAGGGTCAACATTCAAAAAATGTAAAGTCGAAAAGACGTTTCAAAATAAAAGATTTTAATAGTATGATTATTAATAGCGGTTTCAAAGAAATAAAGTTTGCTTCATATTGGGGGATGGTATTATTTGTTATAATCTTTTTAAAACGTAGAATTTTAGATCATATTTTAGGGGAAAAAATATTAAGTGAAGGAACGGATATTATACAAATTCCGATTATTGATGATTTGCTGTACAAAGTTACAACTGCTGAGATGCTTTTGATGAGAGGACGTAAGATCCCCTTTGGATCTTCAGTAGTAATCTTAGCAAGAAAATAATTAATATTTATATATCACCTTGCAAATTTTTAAAAAATTCATTGGTAACAATGATTGAAAAGACTTATGGTCTAATTTTAATTTATATCAGAATCGGAAATCCAACACTTTGATCGATTTTATATATAAGGATAAAAAATATATAAGGTTAATTTTGGTTATTTGTTTCATAGTGCATGCAATTTTAAGTATGTATTTTGGAGGCTTGAAAGGTTGGGGTGGTGACGAATGGTTTAGCTATAATGATTTCACAATGATGGGGCTCCTGTTCTCAATCTTAACAAAGATTCAAATTCATTATTTTGGACCAATTTCAGAGCATAATTTTGTTGTTTTTAAAATGCAAGGGTTATTTTGGTTCTCAATGCTTTTTTTATTCCTATTTAAAATATATTCTTTATCTAAAGATACTGATACTAAAAATTTTATTCTTTTTACAATATTATTTATAACATTTAATCCATTTTTTATTGAACAAACCCAGTTTTTTCGATATTATAGTTTATATATATTGTCTTCATTTATTCTCTATTTCTTGATAAGACTAAAAAGTGATGATTTTATTAAAAATAGAAGATATTTTTATGGGACTTTAGCAATTAGTCCATTTTTCCATCTTTTTTTATTTTGGTCATTATTTATATATTTATTTTTTAAGGAAGTATTGATTTTAATAAAAACACGTAGATGGGTAATCTCAGGTTTATTATCAATTCTTATTATTATAATTGCAATTAATAATGAATATTTTCTCGTTAAAGGTTGGAATTCAGTCATGCATAATTATGATTATGCATCGCTAAATAATATTCAACATAGGGGATTATCAATAGGCACATTTATTAAACCAATTCATGCCATTTTTGTTTTCTTGTATGGAGGAGAAATACTACCTTTAGAAAACATGTTATTAAACATAATGTTTGTTGTTTTAATTTTCAGTATAATATTTATTCTATTAAAACTGTATACTGAAAATTTTCAATTAACCATCAATTTACTTTTCTGTGGCATAATACCGTTTTTATCTCTATATCTTATATTAGAACCATTGACTCTACCAGGGATGACACAAGCAGAGCCTAAACATGGCTTATTCATTATTCCCTGGTTAATATTTTTAATATTTAAACTGAATATTTATCGAATTGGAAGAATAATAAATATATTTCTTTTTTCATCATTCCTATATGCGGATTATTTAATGATAATAAAGGATTACCCTGATTGGGACAAAGTAGAGCAGACAATCAATTCTAATAAAATTCCTGTTATCACAGATACACCGATTGATTTAAGAACTAACTTAAATAATGGTGATATAATTTGGTTTCAAGATACATTGATGGTAGAGAATACACTTCTAAATAATGATACTATATGCATCGTATTCCAGGGTTGGGCAAATTATCAAGTTTTATCATTGGAACAAAAATGGCACTCAGCAAAAGGTACATTGTTTACCTTTGGTATTTTAGAAAAACTTTTTAAAAATATTGAAGATTCCAAATTCCATTTAATTGATGCTTATTCAAGATTTCCTTTACATTGTATGCTATTTGTAAAAAATATTGCAAATACAAATCAAAGCCTCCCATGGCTATTTGATATCAAATACAGAGATTTAAAAATTCCCTTAATGGTAGATAATCAAAGAATTATTGGATTTGAAAAAATTGATAATGGTAAAGTCTTAAATGTTGACTCATCCTTTTATTATTTTATTCAAACAAATCTTCCTCAATATGATAGGCATGCTATTGAAATAAAATATAAAAATGGCATAAGAAAAACATATACACTTGATGAAGAAAATAATACATATCGATCTTACTATTGTCGGTCTATAAATAATAATAAGATGACATATTCTTATAAAAAAAGACCATTAGTTTCTAATAGTCTTAGACATCCAGGGAGTATATTTAATAGTGAAGGAAGGATTTATAAATTCATTGGAGAGGGGAAAGGATATTCCATTATGCTAAGTAATCAAAATATAACTTTATATAGAGCAATATTGGATATAAAGAATTAATTCTCAATGAGCATAAAAAAATATATTCAATTGGCACGTCTAAACAATTGGACAAAAAATTTAATAATATTTTCACCCTTATTTTTTTCAGGAAAAATCAATGATTTACTGCTCCTAAAGCAATCTATATTTGCGTTTATCTCATTTTCATTTTTGACTAGTTCAATTTATATCCTAAATGATTATTTGGACCTTGATCAAGATCGTACCCACCCATTGAAAAAAAATAGGCCATTGGCTTCCGGTAAAGTTCCAATTTCCCATGCAGGGGCATTGGGATTATTGTTACTTATCCTTGGTCTTGGAATAATGTACAGTTTTTTCTCAACCACTACTTTTTATATTTCTCTATTTTATATAGTGATCATGGTGTCTTATTGCTTAGTATTCCGAAAAATAGCCCTGATTGACATTGGAATTATTGCCATTGGTTTTGTTCTTCGCCTTTATGTTGGCAGTTCAGTTATAGAAATTCCAAATTCCAATTGGATCATTATTATGACTTTCCTACTTGCTTTGTTTATTGCCCTTGCAAAGCGACGGGATGATTTAACAAACCCTATAATTAATCCGCTGGAATCAAGAGAGTCTTTAGGCGGGTATAGATTAATCCTAGTGGATAGTCTTATCAATATAATGGTCCCAATCATTATCGTTTCATATATACTTTATTGTACTGCAGAGGGGAATGTTGCCAGGATTGGGAAAAATCTTTTTTTGACTTCAGTCTTTGTCCTTTTTGGATTTATTAGGTATTTGCAATTAGTTTTTGTTAAAAACTTAGGCGGTGACCCAATAAACCTATTATATCGTGACTCCGGGATTCAACTGGCAATAATTTTATGGATTTCATCTTTTGTATGGATACTTTATTTCTAATGGATAATAATTTGAATAAGAATACTGCTGTCTCTGGTTGGGGAAATTTCCCCATAAAAAAAGGAAAATTAACATACGTCTCAACTCAGAATAGTTTAATTGAAGCTATAAATAAAAATAAAACAGTTATACCTTATGGTAATGGACGAAGTTATGGCGATAATGCTTTGAATGAAAATATGGTACATTTCAGTAATCCTATAAATCCTATTGAATTCGATCAAGAAACAGGTATAGGACATGTAAACGCTGCCATTCAGATTGGAGAGTTGATAGATTATATTCTTCCCTTTGGTTGGTTTCCACCGGTTGTTCCAGGTACTAAATTTGTAACAATTGGGGGTGCAATCGCTGCAGACATTCATGGGAAAAATCATAATGTTGATGGTTGTATTAGTCAGCATATTATTTCTTTTAATCTTATGTTGGAAAACGGGGATATAGTAGAATGTTCAAAAAAGAAAAACTCTGATCTATTTAAAGCTACGTGCGGCGGTATGGGTTTAACTGGAGTGATTTTGAATGCCAGAATAAAAATGATCCCTGTACAATCTAGATTTATTGAACAAATCTCTTTTAAGGCGCAAAATATTGATGAATTGTTTTCCCTTTTTGACAATTATGATCATCGACGATATTCTGTGGCTTGGATTGATTGTACTGCAATAGAAAATAAATTAGGTCGAGGTTTATTAGTTGCTGGTGAATTTTCAAAGAATCGGGTATTAAATGGATACAATACGGATATTCATTCGAGATTTAATATACCGTTTTTTCTCCCGTCATGGCTTATTAATTCTCTTTCGCTTAAAATATTCAACACATTATACTATCACCTGTCAAGTTTGAATAAACAAAAAAAAGTAGTCGTGGATTTAAACAGATTTTTTTTCCCTTTGGATCAAATACTTAACTGGAACCGAATTTATGGAAAACTTGGTTTCCTACAATATCAGTTCGTATTACCAAAAGAGAACAGCAAAAAGGGAATAAAAAAAATATTAAATATAATCTCTAAATCAACTCAGGTACCCTCGCTAGCAGTATTAAAGTTATTTGGTCCAAGTAATAATAATTACCTTTCCTTCCCTACTAAGGGTTACACACTGGCACTAGATTTTAAGAATCATGCTAACTTGTTTCCATTATTAGATAAATTGGACAAAATCGTGATGGATAATGGGGGAAGAGTTTATCTTGCAAAAGACGCTAGAATTAAAGGTCAAAATTTTCAATTAGGGTATAAAGATTTGAAGCATTTTTGCAAGTTGCGTAAACAATATAATTTGAATACCAAATTTCAATCCTATCAATCAAAGAGACTTGGATTATAATTGAAAACGGTTTTAATCCTTGGCGCAAAAAGTGACATAGCAAAAGCCACAGCTAGCTTTTATGCAAAAAATGGATGGGACCTAAGTTTAATTTGTAGAAATATTAATGTAGAGTTTTTATCCTTTACTAGCAAACTAGAAAGAGATTTTGGATGCAAGATCAATCTCTATGAATTTGATATATTAGACTTCCAATCTCATATTGAAATTTTTAAAACAGTCCATCAAAAGCTGGATGGCATTATTTGTTTTATTGGATTATATGGGGATCAGAAAAAAAGTGAATTGGATTTTAATCTAAGCAAAACTGTGATTGATTCTAATTTTACAGCTATTGTGAGTATCTTAAATTATTTTGCAAATTATTTTGAAGAAAAAGAAGATGGATTTATTGTAGGTATTAGTTCTGTCGCAGGTGATAGAGGTCGTAAGAATAATTATATCTATGGATCAGCAAAAGCAGCACTAACTACATATTTATCTGGTCTTCGCAATAGACTAGCAATAAAGAATGTTCATGTTATGACAGTAAAACCAGGTTTTGTTGCAACAAAAATGACTAAACATTTAAATCTCCCAAAGCAGTTAACTGTGAGTCCCAATTATGTGGGGAAGAAGATATTCGAAATGCAGAAAAAGAGAGTCGACCAAATTTATATTCCGGGATATTGGTGTCTAATTATGGGCATTATAAAGTTGATTCCAGAAAGGATATTTAAAAAATTAAATATTTAGGGGAAATAAAGACTATTATAAAATTGTATTGATAAAATTCAAAACAGAAAAGATTATCGATATATTTTATCTTATACAAAAAATTTATCGACCGAACAAAAAAGTATTACCAAGCTCAATTATTATTCTTCTTGATGCTATCCATAAATAAACGATTATTTCAAGTACACTTCAGTAGGTTAAAAATACTAGGAATTTTATTATTTTTAATGGTAACTGCCTTTGGGATACGATGGTACGGTGTAACAGAACGGGGTCTTATCTCACGAGATGAAGCATGGTATATATTTAGTGCGGAAGGGTTACAATCCCGTATTGAGATGATATCCATTAGTGGTATCCAGCAGTCACCAATAAATATCCCTATAAAACCTGATTTTGAGAGAATTAGTAGTAATAATGTATCAGGGAAACCCGGTTATGTTGCATTGTTATGGTTTATCGGGTTTTTAAAAGGGTCATGGGATTACCAAATGCTAATATTATTTTCTGTATTTACAGGTACAATATGTATAGCTGGTACATTTTGGATGGCTCGTCAGGCACAATTCAATCAAATACAATCAATTTTGGCATCCTTGTTCTCATTAACATCCTTTACAGCACTATATTTTTCTCGTATTGGTTATCCACATATTTTATTAATATTGATACATACAATTGCGGTAGGGTTTTATTTAAGATCTTTTTGTAATCGTTCTGATTATACAGCTTTATTATTTTCGGGGATGTTATGGGGTATAGGTCTATCAATACATATGAGCCTGATCCTTGCACTACCTGGATTATTTATTACTGAATTTTATAGATATTCGAAAAACCAAAATAATAAAATCATGACTCTAATGAAGCATTTATCATTAATAGGGATTGGTATATTGGTTGTACTTATTGGTTGGGAAGTCCTTTACAAAGTAGGTGCTAAAATATTTAGTCCCAGTCATGGGTTGATTTCTCTTTCGGGTTCCTTCATTAGCGATGTCATTTTACATGCAAAATCAGGAGGGACTTCTTTTACCAGCGGAATATTTGAGCAAATATTCTTTTATCCACTTGCGCTTTTTGGAATGGAGAATCCTGTTATGAGTCTATTGTTATCAATTGGTATAATTATTCTATGGCAGGAGAAAGGTAATAATGATTCTTTGAGAATATTATCACTCCTATTCTTATGTAATCTTGTTATTTTAATTCTCTATCCAGCCAAATTTGGACGTCAAATAGCACCCTTGATAGCAATTTGGCCTATTTTGGCTGTAAAAGGATTATGGGAAAGTAAATTATTTGTAGCCAAGCAAATTCTCTTTAAAAATAAATACATTGATTTAATTATTCCAACATCAATTGTTGGAATATTATTATTTAATATATACTGGGGATGGCCTTTATTGTCTGCAGGGTCATCTGGTTGGCACCAAGCTGCAGAATGGATTCAAACAAATGATGATAATAAGCGTTTGAATATTGCTTTGGATATTTCAGATATGGCCATACTTGATTATTACCTGCCTGAAAGAGTCACTAGTTTAGACAGGATTAAAAGTAGTAATACATCTGGAAATACATATTGGTATTTAAAAGGGCCTACAGATCACTATAGTTTATTATGGCCAAAAATATCAGGTGAGCTTATTGATTCAGAAGACCCTGTTAAGATTTTTTTTGATGAATGGGAAATCTTACGTCCACATCGTACAATGAGTGGCAACTGGATGCTATTGCCATGGTGGAGGTGGAGTAAAAGCCCAAATTCCTTCCAAATAGGCTTAGATGATGCTGTGCGGATTTATTCTATAAGTGACAAAAAATGATATATTTAAAATAATTAATCATCGTTTTAAATGATTAAAACTTATTGAATAAAAAATAGATGGATAAAGCTCGAAAACGATATAATAACAATCGAATTAAACATTGGGACAAGATTTCTTTTGAAAAGGATCGTTGGTTTGGATTCGGGAAATACTATAGTTATAGACTTTCACAAATATATAAACTTTTAGTCCCTCCTGGTTCTCGTGTTCTTGAGATTGGATGTGCGCGAGGCGATCTCTTAGCATCACTTAATCCTGCATTGGGCGTTGGAGTAGATTTCTCAAAAGACTCGATTCATCATGCAAAGTTAAAGCATCCTGAACTAAGTTTTTTCGAGCTTGATGCACATGAAATAGATATAGATGAAAAGTTTGATTTTATAATATTGTCAGATCTCTTAAACGATCTATGGGATGTCCAGTTATTTTTTATGAAACTTGAAAAAATAGTTACCCCCAATACGCGTATTATTATGAATAATTATAGCCGGTTATGGGAGCCTTTTTTGGCTGTTTCAAAACTATTGCGATTGGCTAAACCAACATTATATCAAAATTGGCTAGCAGTAGAAGATATCTCAAATTTACTCAAATTAGAAAATTTTGAGATTATTAATCATTGGTCGGAGATTCTTTTCCCAATAAAAATCCCAGTTCTCACTTCTTTTTTTAACAAAATTATAGTGAAGATATGGCCATTTAGAATTTTTGCATTAACAAATTTTATTCTAGCAAGACCGATGCCTAAGAAAAGTCTAAATGAAAAAGACTTATCTATTTCTGTCATTATTCCTGCATGTAATGAAGAAGGTAACATTAAAAACATTATGAATAGAGTTCCAAATATGGGCAAAGGAACGGAAATTTTGTTTGTTGAAGGTCACTCCAATGATAATACATTTGAAACAATTAAAAAGGCGATTGATGATAATCCAGATCGACAATGTAAGTTGCTTAAACAAACCGGATATGGTAAAGGTGATGCTGTAAGAATAGGATTCAACCATGCTAAAGGAGATATATTGATGATTCTGGATGCAGATATGACTGTTCCTCCAGAAGATTTACCACGTTTCTTAGATGCTTTGATCAAAGGAAAGGGAGATTTTATCAATGGTGTACGCTTAGTATATCCGATGGAAAACCATGCGATGCGTTTTTGGAACCTGGTAGGAAATAAGTTTTTTAGTTTAGTCTTTTCATATTTAATTGGTCAACCAGTAAAAGACACACTTTGTGGGACTAAAGTTCTAAAAAAGATTGATTACGATCGAATAGCAAAAAATCGTATATATTTTGGTAATTTCGATCCATTTGGAGACTTTGACCTATTATTCGGTGCCGCAAAGCTTAATTTAAAAATTGTTGATCTACCTGTACGATATAGGGACCGCACATATGGTACCACTAATATACAGAGGTGGAAGCATGGCTGGATTTTACTTCGGATGGTTCTGCTAGCAGCAAGGAGATTAAAGTTTAAATAGTATATCCATATTAATTCTAAATATTATTTTAAAGAATAATAAAATTGATCACTGCTAATCGTTTTTTGAAAATAATACTGAATTAGCATGGAGTTTGTATATCTCGTCAGGAAAAATTCGTGCAAATAGAAGACATAAATAAACTACGAAATAATCCAAACTAGAATATGGCTAATTTTATAAAAAATTTTCTTCAGCATCCACTCACTAAAGGTGCTGATCTAGATGATCCAAAGACTACTTCTTTACGTTTAGATATTATTCGATCCAAACCATTCCTGAGAAAAATATATGAGGAATGGTATAACCTTATTAAAGATCAATATAATTCAAATGCAGAAGTCTTGGAAATTGGCTCTGGGGCAGGTATAATGAAAAATTATATTCCCAATCTTATTACAAGCGATTTATTTCCAATACCTGGTGTTGACATGGTGATTGATGCACACAGGATAGATATTAATGACTGCTCTCTAGATGGTATTGCTATGACCAATGTACTTCATCATATTCCTGACTGTAATATATTTTTTTCTGAAGCAATCCGTGTTATACGTCCAGGTGGTAAACTTGTAATGATTGAGCCATGGAATACAAAATGGTCAAAGTGGGTATATTTAAATTTACATCATGAACATTTTGAGCCTTCTACAAGAGATTGGATTATTGAAAACTCTGGACCTCTATCAAGTGCAAATGGAGCACTTCCTTGGATAATTTTTAATAGAGATAGAAAAATATTTGCGGATAAATTCCCTGAACTAAGGGTTCTTAATATTAAACCCATTATGCCAATATCTTACTTGCTGTCAGGTGGTATATCAATGCGAAATATTTTGCCAGGCATGATGTATANACCAGTNCGTTTTTTGGAAAAACGATTAAAAGAATCNTCTTGGGCTATGTTTGCTTTGATAACACTATCACGACATGAATAANAATATTTNATTGAGNNGAGAGAAATAAAACACAAACGATNAATNCTATTCAATTTTAAAAAATATTTTAATAATACTTTCATTCTTTATTCAGTTTCAACAATTTGTATTATATTGATAGTCTTATCGATACTCAAGAATCCAGACCAGAATATTCCTGCACACCCCGACGAACCAAACGTAGTTGAAACAGCCATAAGGATTTCTGATGGATCATTTAATCCTGAATTTTTTAGGTATCCTTCTGGTCATATGAACATTTTAGCAATAATCTATAAAGTCTCTGGTTATTTTAATCCAGAACAGACCAAAGAAGATTATTACTTTATTGCCCGGGCTTTTTCACGATTGTGCATTGCGGGAATTTCAGCAATGGTATTTATTATTTGTTCAATGAATATGAATTCTTATTTTAGCATTCTGGCGTCTGTCTTAACTATATTAAGTACAACGCTTTATACAAATGCTAACTTTGCATTGGTTGATATACCCATGGCATTATTTATAACATTATTTTTTTTCATCGTAACAACCCTATACTCTAATAATGTTTGGCAGCTAAAATATATAATTCTATTGGCATTCATCACTGGGGTTGCAATTTCTATGAAATATACTGCTGCTCTACTTATTCCTTCTCTCATTTTTGTCTCAGTTGAATATGTACATAAACAAAAAAAAAATATTATTCCAATTATACAGTTAAAAAAAGGTTTATTAATTATAGGAAATTCCCTGTTTATTATCTCAATAATTACGATAATTATGCAAGAAGCTCTTTTGGAATATTTTACTAGATTAACGACAGATGGTATTCTTGAAATTGAATACATTAGAACTTTGAGCAACCTCAGCTCATTAATTATGATTGCTGGAATTCTGCTTATCATCTTTAGTCTTCGAGACAAATTAGTTAAAAATGAATGGGTAGGTTTTATTTTTTCGCCATTCCATATATTTACTATATTTATTCTAATAATTGGTTTTGCTATATTTTCTCCATTTACCTTGATTGAATATAAAAAATCGTTTGCTGATTTTATGTATGAGTATCGTCATATGAAGATTGGTTCAGCTGCCCAATATCATCACCTTTCAGATGAATATAAAAATATTATTTCAAATTTATCATCAACTGCTTCGGGTATATTTTATATGAACCTTATATATCGTAATCTCGGTATAATTGGAATAATTATTTCCATTTATGGTTTTTACCATATGTATTTGAGAAACCCTGCCTATTCTATTACTATACTAATTTATTTGGTTCTTTTATTATTTACTCTTTTAACATGGAAGAATTATGCAGTCCGTTATGCGTTTAGTATTTTCCCAATTATGATTGTATTTATCACACATGGGCTTCTTATAATCTATCAAAAACTTAGTCAAAAGTATTCTTATAGATATTCAATTGCTATTTTTTTATATATGATTGTATTAATTCACCCAATTTCAAATTTGATTAATCAGTAAGGAAAATATTTATTACTATTTCTAACAGAAATAATATCATTATTTGGGCATCATCATTTTTTCCTGTTATTGGGGGATTGCAATCAGCCACTTTTGAAATTGGAAGATATTTAATTAGAAAAAATTGGAATGTCCATATTATTACTAATCGCTACCCAAGAGCCTTAAAATCATATGAAACTATTAGTGAATTGAAAGTATTTAGGTATATATTTTTAAGCAATCCAATTCAATATTTTCTCTCAGGTAGAATAGATATGTTTTTTGCCTGGTTTTTTTTGAAACCGATAAATTTGATGCGATTGATTGTTCATTTTATTCGCTTTAAACCTAAGGTAGTTAACATTCATTTCCCAGATCATCAATTATTAGAATGTTATTTACTAATGCTATTATTTCGGTTTAAAATAATAATTTCAGTTCATGGTAATGAAGTGGAACGAATACATACTTTATCGAAAAAATCAATTAGATATTTTCTATATAATAAATTGTTTATATCTGCTAATAAAATAACTGGATGTTCTCAGTATTTACTCAACAAATTGCATGAATTATTTCCACATCTGGATCATAATGATTTTGTACCACAGCATAATGGAGTCAATGAAAAATATTTTGAGCAACCTCTGTTTGCTAGTAAAAATGAGAATATTTTTTCAGCAGCCCGCTTTATACCAAAAAAAGGTCTTGATTTGCTTTTGAAAGCAAGTCAAAAATTTTCACAGAACCAATTACATATTGCAGGTGGAGATGATAGTGATTTTTTGACTTTAGGACTTAAAAAGAGGGAAGGCCTATTTCTGCTAGGACCATTATCGCAAGATGATTTAGCAAACAATTTGGCACAGGCCAAGTTAACAATTATCCCTTCAAAGGAAGAACCATATGGTATAATTGTTGCCGAAGCTCTATGTTGTGGCAGTCCAGTCGTAGCTACAAATGTTGGAGGTATTCCTGAAGTGATTGCATTAGCTACCGAAAAATTGAGCCCAAATGAAAAAGAAATTTTTGATAGCTGGGTCAAGCTTGTAAAACCAAATATTGACTCAATTAAAAAGGGTATAGATGCTTTATTGAATAATAATGGAGCTATAGAAGACTATATAAATCTTGTTCCTAAATTCCGGAATAATTTTATCTGGGAGAAAAGGTTGGAAAATTATCTAAAATTAATTAATACATATTAATTTTCTTCATTTTGGATACTCTTATAAGACACATAACAATATTTTCTTAATGAAGATATAATTGTCATAGAATGATAAGTCTCTGAAATACTAAGTAATTTTAGTTATTATTAGAAATCAATTTGAGATAAGAGATCTACTCTTTTTGCCCTACAAAATTATTTTATATTAAAATATTGAGAATAGTATCTACTATTTAAGATTACATGAAAATAATTTTCACATATAATGCTAAATTGATTTGGGAAATCTATTGGGAATGGATAATTCAAAGGTTAATATTAAATCTATAATTGATAGTGCTACACTTATCTAATTATTAAACCTAAAATTTCAATAAATTGTCATGAAAAAAGTTGCCATTGTTCAGTCAAATTATATTCCATGGAAGGGATATTTTGATATTATAAATATGGCTGATGAATTCATATTTTATGATGATTGTCAATTTACAAAAAGAGATTGGAGAAATAGGAATAAGATCAAAACTAGTAATGGTTTAGAATGGCTAACGATACCTGTTGAAGTAAAGGGGAAATACCATCAAAAAATTAAAGACACTATTATCAGCGATATTAATTGGCCTAAAAAGCATTGGGCTAAGATTAAGTATAACTATGCTAAGACAGAAAGCTTCAAAGATTACAAGTCTCAATTTGAAGAATTATATTTGGGCTGTACAGAAAAATATTTGAGTGATATAAATTATCGATTTATAACTGCAATTAATGAGTTATTAGGTATAACTACAAAAATTAAATGGTCAATGGATTATGATATAAATGTTAACGGAAGTACTGAAAAACTAATTCATATTTACAATCAAACCAGTGCAAATACCTACTTGTCTGGTCCCATTGCCAAAGAATACATGGATATAGAATTATTTGAAAAAAAAGGAATTTCTATAGAATGGATGAACTATACAAAATATCAGAAGTATAATCAACTTTATCCTCCGTTTAAACATAATGTTAGTATTATTGATTTAATATTTAACACAGGTAAAAGTGCAAAGAATTATATGAAATCCTTTTTGAGCTAATAATAATTGATAGAAAATAATACATCAACTATAGAAAATCTGCAGTGAAGGAGAAATAATAATGAAATCAGTGATTATAATAGGAAATTCAATAACTGCAGAAGTTCTGTATAATTTAATAAAAGAGGATGATAGGTATAAAGTAAAGTGTTTTGCTGTTGATAGGGAGTTTATGTCTGGAAACAAGTTTCAAGGGTTGAAAGTTGTAGACATCAATGACATCCCACAACTATTTAATAATACAGAAGTGAAGATTATTATTGCTGTTGGCTATAATAATGTTAATCAAGATAGAGAAGTAATTTATAGTAGATTGAGAGATTTAAATTTTGAAATAGAAACATATATTCATCAAGATGCATTGGTACATACTAAAGATATTGGTAATGGTTGTATTATTTTACCTGGCTCAGTTGTAGACCCTTGTTGTAAAATAGGGGAAAACACGGTGATTTGGAGTAATGTTATTTGTGCTCATCATACTATAATTGAAGATAATTGCTGGGTTGCATCTGGGAGTATTCTTTCTGGTCAGACAAAAATAGGCAAGAATACATTTATTGGCGTTGGAGCAATTATAGTAAATGAAGTAAATATTGGAGAATATAATATTATTGGGGCTGGTTCATTAATCACAAAAAATACAGGTGATAATGAAGTGTATTTAACTAAAGCTGGAGAAAGAATTCCTTTCGATAGTTTCAATTATGCAAAAGTTTATGGCTATTAATGATGATTTTATAAAAGTATTTACACTGGTTTTCGATATTACTCCAGATAAAATAAATATAGACCTAACACAAAATGATGTAATGAAATGGGACTCACTATCACAGATGCACCTCATTGTGGCTTTAGAAGAAGCATTCAATATTAAATTAGAATTAGAAGAAATAGTCACAATGAATTCAGTAAAAGCAATCTCTGATGTACTAATGAAAAAGGGGGTCAATATAATATGTTAGAAAAAAAAAATATCATTGTATCAGGAGGTGCCAACGGTCTTGGATTAGAAACGGCTGAGAGGTTGTT
>PBKF01000011.1 GCA_002722105.1 Fidelibacterota bacterium | reverse complement strand
AATCTCTTTCTGTGGTGACTTCCGTAGAAAATGATACAGAGCTGGAAATTGAGTTGACCAACCCGGGTGATTATCCCTTATCCTATACCATGACAGTGGACGCAGACTTTGGGGGATGGGTCTGGCTCAGCGCAGCAGCAAGTGGTGAACTTGCTGGAACAACAGTCACAAATATTCCTGTTAGTGTGTTGAATACAGGAAACTTAGATCCTGGTACCTATTCCGGTTCCATCTATTTTGGAACAAATACTGGCGGAGATCCAGATCAAGTAATAGCCGATACGGATACAGTGAATATCTTTTTAACGCTTCTGGGTGATGACTCACAAATCACTGATACAACGATCACAGTTCCATCTGGGAATACTGATCCTATTGTAGTCACAGATCCCGATGGTAACCCTCTGGGTGTTACTCTGGATTTCGTGAACTCCGCCGGGGGCTCTGTTACGGTACAGGCTATTGGAGCCATGCCACCATCCGATGAAACAACACCCTTGGTTGATCCAGATGGGAATATTACCGATCCTGTTTTCCCCGAAAAATATTATGAAATAACCACCGATATTGAAGGTGATTTTTTAACAGATATTGGTTTTGATTATTTATCTTTGCCCGGAATAAGCAATCCATCTACGCTCCGGCTAGCAAAGCGCCCCAGTAATTCAGGCATTGAAGAAGCATGGACAATTATAGCCGTTGCCAATACAGAGATTGATGAAAGCAATGGAAATGTTGTGGCTAAGAACCAGACGTCTTTCAGTCAATGGGCCATTATCTCAGATGAATCGGATAACAGCTTTACCGATACGCAAGACCTATCTAAAGAAGAAGGTCAATTAAAAGATGGGGAGAAAGATGGGCTTTGGACTTATTATGATGAGAAAGGGGTAAAAGAAAAAGAAATTGTTTTTGATTTAGGTAAAGATGTATCCCACACGTACTTTGGTGAAGATGGAATAAAAGTGAAAGAAATAAATTTTGAAAAAGACAATGATGAAGTACATACTTTATTCAATGAAAATGGTACAATAGCAAAGGAAGGTAAAATCATAGATGGAAAAGAAGAAGGTGTATGGATAACATTTGATGAAAAGGGGCTGAAAAAAGAAGAAACTACATTTAAGCAAGGGCAGGAAGACGGACTTTATTCTTTATGGTATGAAAATGGTTTAAAAAAGGCGGAGGGCCCAAATAAGGGAAAGCTCAGGGTTGGATCTTGGACTTGGTGGTATGAAAGTGGTGAAAAATGGAAAGAAGGAAATTATTCTGATAACGGAAATCGAGACGGAACTTGGACTATATGGAAAAAAGGAGGAGACAAATTAGAAGAAAGTGTTTATACCGATGGTGATTTTATCAGTAAGAAGAAATATTAGTATTAATCTTTACTGTTGAGAATGAAGGTTACTGGCCCATCATTTATTAATTCTACATCCATCATAGTACCAAATTCCCCGGATTTGACAGGAATACCTTTATCTTGTAACTGTACCATAAAATATTCATAAAGCCTATTCCCTACTTCTGGAGGAGCGGCATTAATAAAACTTGGACGCCTTCCTTTCCGGGTATCACCGCATAAGGTGAATTGACTTACTACTAGAGCGGNACCATTCACATCTTTAATAGATAAATTCATTTTGTTTTTTTCATCATTGAAGATTCTGAGCTCAGATATTTTATTTACCAAATAATTNNCATCAGTATCTGTATCCATTTTATCAACGCCTAAGAGTATTACCATACCATGCTTGATTTCACTGATAACTTTTTNCGCAACAGTAACTTTCCCCNNGGAGCATCTTTGAATAACAGCAATCACTAAATAAAGTATTTGTTTATAATATGTTTATTATATATTTATAANCTAAAAGNATATATTTACTCNACCCANANATTATCTTTGCCGTATTTTTCCCTGAGTTTTCGAATAAATTCACGATCAGTGGAGATCTTAATATTATGCGCCATGACTTTCACAAGGCGAGAAGATCCATTATTAGGGAGATGAAATACTAATCGGCATTCACCAGGATATCGTTTTGCAATCAATCTGAGCGCATCCATATCCTCCGGCTTTGTTTCACTCATTGGAAATTTGATATTTAAACGCTGCGATAAACGGTCTCTNACTCTATCAACGGAAATTATTTCTTCACCCATAATCTTCAAATCGGAAAAATCTGTTCCATCAGANTTTTTTCCTTTCACAAAAACAACATTCCCCTCTACAATTAAATTTCCAAAAGACCTAAAGCAATCTGAAAAAGCAATTACTTCAGCATGCCCTCCTAAACAATCCAGATTAAAAAACGCCATTTCTCTATTCCGTCGATCGAACCTTTTTACAATCNTTGTGATCATTCCTCCGANTACCAGAGAATCGTTTTTTGAAATATTCTGTTCTTCACCAAATACAATTGAAGTGAATTCCTCTAAATCTTCTGCATGCTCTAATAACGGATGTCCTGAAACGTAAAGTCCCAAGACTTCCTTTTCTTTTTCTAGGGATTCTTTTTCATTCCAATCACCCATATTTTGTAAATCCGGTACCTTTATGAGCAGATCCTCCCGACCATCACCAAATAAGCCCACCTGGTTTTGGTCTTTCTCGATTTGCATTTGTTGACCATATCTTACCGCGCCATCCACGGCAGAAAATTTCTGAGCTCGATTACCTTCTAGAGAATCAAGCGCACCAGCCATAACTAAACTTTCTAAAACACGTTTATTTACTTTTTGTTGATCCACCCTGCATGTTAAATCGAAAATAGATTCATAAATGCCATTTTTCGCCCTCTCTTCAATAATAGTTTCCAATGCTTTTGCACCTACATTTTTAATAGCGTTCAATCCATAAGAGATAGTGGAATTATCAATAGGTCTAAAATCTTCAAATGATACATTGATATCCGGTGGAGTTACATCAATCCCCAACTTTTTACATTCATTGATTAGAACAACCACCCGATCAATCGTACCCATTTCGCTGGTAAGATTTGCACTCATAAACTCTGCCGGATAATACGATTTTAGCCATGCTGTTTGATAAGCGATATAAGCATAAGCTGTAGAGTGGCTTTTGTTAAATCCATATTGGGCAAATTTTTCAATTAATGAAAAAATTTCTTCTGCTTTTCTTTTCCTTATACCATTCTTTTCAGCACCAACCATAAATTTAACAGCTAACTCATCCATCAGAGATTTTATCTTCTTCCCCATGGCTCGACGCATTATATCTGCTTCAGCCAGTGTGAAACCAGCAATTTCATGAGCGATCTGCATTACCTGTTCCTGATATACAATAATTCCATAAGTTTCCTGTAAAATGGGTTCCATCAATGGATGAGAATAATTAATCTTCCGTTTGCCATGCTTTCGAGCAATGAAATCATCGATGTTATCCATAGGACCAGGACGATACAGAGCATTCATAGCAATAAGATCTTCGATAGCTGTAGGTTTTAATTTTTTTAAAAATTCTCGCATACCTGAAGATTCAAATTGAAAAACACCAATTGTTAATCCTTTGGTAAATAATTCATATACTTTTTTATCATCAAGCGAGAGCTTTTCTAAATCAATATTAATTCCCTTTTCTTTTAAGAGTTTTACGGCTTTATCGATCACTGTCAAATTTCTAAGGCCTAANAAATCCATTTTTAATAGTCCCAATTCCTCCAGACCTTTCATATCATATTGGCTTGTAACATCATCTGTGGATGATTTATATAAAGGAACGTAGTCCGTTAAATTTCCAGGGGCAATTACCACGCCAGCCGCATGAATGGAAGCATGACGATGCATGCCTTCAAGGACTTTAGAGTGAGACATAAGTTCACTGTATTCATCCTCTGCCATTTCTCTTAANTCGTCNCTTTTATTTAGAGCACTATCTAAAGTAATATTCAATTCATTTGGAATGGCTTTTGCAATTTTATCCACTTCTCCAAATGAATAACCCATAACACGCCCTACATCCCTTACCACCTGCTTGGCCTTCATTTTCCCAAAAGTAATAATTTGGGTGACNGAATTTTCACCATACTGTTGTTTAATATAATCAATTACTTCACCTCGTCGTTCTATACAAAAATCAATATCAATATCAGGCATGCTTATACGTTCTGGATTAAGGAATCGCTCAAATAGTAAATTGTGTTTCAGTGGATCGATACTAGTAATACCTAAAGAGAATGATACAATACTTCCTGCAGCAGAGCCTCTACCTGGACCCACAGGAATGCTCATATTTTTTGAATATTTTACAAAGTCAGCTGTAATGAGAAAATATCCGGCGAATCCCATGTTCCGAATGACCATTAATTCATGATCAATACGTTTTTGTATTTCTGGTAATATTTCACCATAGATTGCTTCAGCTCCAGCCTGAGTTAACATTTTTAAATATTCATCAGGATCTTGGNTTGGTGAATCGGTTGGAATAGGATAATTTGGTAAATGATATTCTCCCATAGGTAGAGTCATATCAATGCTATCTGCAATCCGTCTCGTATTTTCGATAGCCTGTGGAAATTCCTTAAACAATGCAAACATATCATCCTGAGATTTAAAATAAAATTCCGGTGTAGCATATTTGAGACGGTTTGGATCACTTCTTTCTTTACCTGTGCCAAGACAAATATGAATGTCATGAGCTTCCCAATGATCTTTTTTTGCATAGTGAGCGTCATTGGTGCACACCAAAGGCAGATTTAGTTCGGTTGCCAATTTTTTCATATTTTTAATATTGGCTTCTTCTTCAGGAATACCATGATTTTGAATTTCCAGATAATATCTATTAGGAAATATTTCAGCAAATCGAAGGGCCGCCTCCTTTGCTCCTTGATAATCTCCATGAAGCATTTTTTCTGGGACTTCACCTTTTAAACATGCAGATAAACAAATAAGGCCATCGTTATGTTGTCGAAGTAATTCAATGTCAATTCTTGGACGATAATAAAAACCTTCCAGATAACCAGCTGTTACTAATTTCATGAGATTTTTATATCCTGTATAATTTTGTGCTAACAGTATTAAATGATTATTCCCCCAACCACCTTCTGCTCTGGGTTTCTTATCGAATCGACTTCCTACAGCCACATATATCTCACAACCTATGATTGGTTTTATACCAGCCTTCTTTGCTTCTTTATAATAAGGAACCACGCTAAACATATTTCCGTGTTCAGTTAGCGCAACAGAGTCCATACCAAGATCATCAATGGTATTTATCAATTGATCAATTCGTTGCGCACCATCGAGTAAACTATAATCAGAATGATTATGTAAATGGACAAATTCGGACGTCATGAAAGGCTTCCCGCGTATATGGCAATCAATCCCATAATGGTACTGAATTTTAGAATTCGTGCGCCTTGGATGGCGGATGAAATTCCAGGTTTATTTAATAGAGAAACTACAACCACGCATAAAGGAATCTCAATACCAAGAATTAATAAAATCCCATACCACATACCGTAAATACCATTTAAGAAAGGAATAAATGCCCCAATACCAATACAGACTGATAATAAGATAGTAACTTGAATTGCCCGATCTATGCCTGCAGTAATTGGAAATGTTTTTAATCCTGCAGATTTATCACCCTCTATATCGGCAATATCTTTTATAAGCTCGCGAACAAAAGTGAGTCCGAATGCTAATATCATTGGAATCAACATAGATGTTATTTGACCAAAGGCAGCTCCGCAGAACAGGAAAGATAGTCCTAAAATAAATGCGATAGTTATATTCCCAACAAGTGGCATCCCTTTCAAATAATTACTGTACAAAACCATTAAAGGCATGGCAATAAGAATACCGATTATCTTTGCTAGTCCTGATAATTTCAGACAAAATAGTGTCCCAACTATAAATAGTAAAATTGATAATACTAGTGCCGTATTTTTAGCAACATTTCCTGAAGGGATTGGACGAAGAGGGCAGTTTATCAAATCAATTTCAGCATCTACAATATCGTTTAATGCATTAGCAGCACCGGTATAACATATAACAACGGCCATAACAGAAATAACTATATCTATTTCATGAAGTACGCCTAAAATAGCCGATGCAATTACCATAGCCATACCGCTGGTAAAAACGTTTAGAGGACGAAAAAGTTTAATATGACTGTAAAGTACACTCATTCAAAAATTAATTGATTCCTGAATTAGTTGGTTAGTGGAATTAATTTACCAATTTATCTTATAATCAACCGATTGATAATCTGAAAAAAGCTATTTATATACCTATTATCAATATACGGTCATCGCCATTCAAATCTTTTAATAATTGAATATCAGCATAGCCTTCATGTTCAAAAATGGATTTTGCTTTTTGAGGATGCTTCCCTACTCCTACTTCTAAAATTATACTACCACCCTTTTTAACCAATGTATTACCGATTTCAGCAAAACGTCTGTAAAAAGTGAGTCCATCTTTGTTATCAGTTAATGCTAAAGTTGGTTCAAACTCTCTTACATCTTTCATAAGTCCACTCATCTCCAGTTTTGAAACATAGGGTGGATTAGAAACTACTAAATCAAACTCACCTTCTGGTAAACAACACAGGAAATCGATCTGATGGAATGAAACATTATCTATAGAATTCTTTTTTTTATTCTGATTAGCAACTCTCAGGGCAGAATCAGAAATATCTAGCCCTATTATAGATGCTCTTTTCAATTCTAACCCTAGTGTAATTGCAATACAGCCGGAACCAGTGCCAACATCTAATATATCTGGAGAATTAATTTCTTTTACTTTTTCTAATGTGCAATCAACGAGTCGCTCTGTTTCTGGTCTCGGAATTAGCACATATTCATTTACAAAATAATTTCTACCATAAAAATCACAGGATCCTGTAATATACTGAAGAGGCTCTTTATTTAACCTTCGTTTTACATATGTCCGAAGAGTATCTAATTGGCTTTGAGAAAGTGGTTCTTCAAAGCGAAGATAAACATCCATGCGGCTGCAGTCTAAAACAGATCGAAGGAGCCATTCAATTTCGGCTCGCGGATTTCTGAATCCTTTTTCTTGGAAGTAAGATTCTGCCCAATGTATAAGGTCTATGATACGCCAGATTTTTGGCATTAACAGGGTGATTTTTTAGGATAATGATTGTGTTTCAGCGGCAAGCAATTCTTGCTGTTCAGTCATTTTCAATTGTTCAATGATTTCTGTTATATCACCATCCAGAATTTCATTCAACCTATATGTAGTAAAGTTAATCCTGTGATCTGTTACTCTGCCTTGCGGGAAATTATATGTGCGAATTTTTGCAGAGCGATCTCCTGTTGATACTAAACTTTTCCGTTCTGCTGCACGTTCTGCTGCCACTTTCTCCTGCTCTGCAGCCAGTAATCTAGACTTTAACACTTTCATAGCAGCGGCTCTATTTTTATGCTGGGAAGACTCATCTTGGCAGGTGACAACTAAGCCTGTAGGAATATGTGTAATACGAATGGCTGATTCTGTTTTATTTACATGTTGACCACCCGCACCGCTAGCACGATATGTATCTATTTTAAGGTCACTTTCATTCACTTCAACATCCACATCTTCAGCTTCAGGTAAAATAGCCACCGTGGCAGCAGAAGTGTGGACTCTTCCGCTTGTTTCTGTCTTGGGAACACGTTGCACACGGTGGACACCACTTTCATATTTTAACATTCCAAAGGCACCCTTTCCTTGCATAGAAACAATAACTTCTTTCATTCCCCCAATGCCAGTATCAGATGATTCCATTACTTTAAAACTCCAGTTATTCCGTTCGGCGTATCTAGTATAAACGCGGTAAAGATCTGCGGCAAATAAAGCAGCTTCGTCACCACCAGTTCCGGCACGTATTTCTAATATAAGATTTTTATCATCATGCGGATTCTTTGGTAAAAGAAGAACTTTTAATGCTTCTTCTAATTCAGATAAGCGGGATTCTAATTCGGGTAATTCTTCCTCGACAATTGCTATTAAATCTTTATCATCACCATTCAGAATTTCCCTATCATCAGAAATTTGATCCAGAGTTGAAATGTAATCTTGACCAACGGTAACAATTTCTCCTAAAGAGCTATGCTCCTTTGCAATAATAGTCAATTTTTCTTGATCACCGAATATTTCAGGATCAGCCATCTGTTCTGCAAGATGAGAGTGTTTTTCTATAATGGTTATGAGTTTGCCTTTCAACCAATAGCCTCTGCACTATATTCTCGCAGTGGAATAATGGATACTTCTTCCATCTTATCATCCAGTTGTTTTCTTATAATAATTTGTAACACTATAATGGATGGCTTAATGATAAATAGTAATTATTTTTCATAATAAAATGGCCCTACCCAGCTGTTTACCAACCGAATGTAGAGCCATTATCTATAATAGTTTAGCTACTTACGACCGTATTTTTGATTGAATTTTTCGATACGTCCTGCAGTATCTACCAGGTTTTGTTTTCCAGTAAAAAACGGATGAGATTTATTAGAAATCTCAATTTTGCACAAAGGATATTCATTCCCGTCATCCCATGTTATTGTTTCCTTTGTTTCTACAGTGGATCGGGTCAAAAATGCATAATCACAAGATGTATCTTTGAAAACTACCAGTCGATAATTTTCGGGGTGTACGCCTTTTTTCATGATTCACTCCTATGTTAGGTAATCTCTATAAGGGCATTTTTTACACGAGATACCCCTTCATTAATAATTTTTGTGCTGGTTGCATATGAAAATCGAATATGCCCCGGGGCACCAAAACCATCACCGGGAACAGTAACCACATTTGCACGATCTAAAATATACTCAGAAATATCAAAAGTATCCTTGAATTTATTACCACTAATATCACGGTTAAGATAAGATGAAAAATTTGGGAAAGCATAAAAAGCGCCACCCGGGACTAAACAAGATACACCAGGTAAGTTATTTAATAATTCAACAATTAAATCACGTCGTTTTTTAAACGCTGTTTTGAATTCTTGTACACAGGATTGGTCTCCGGTTAATGCTTCAATCCCTGCCATTTGCCCAATTGAATTTGCGCAGGACGTAGCTTGACCCTGAATTTTTGACATAGCTTTAATAATATCTGTTGGCCCCGCAGCGTATCCAATACGCCAACCCGTCATGGCATACGTTTTTGAGAGACTTAAACAGGTAACAACTGCAGCACCAATATTATAATCCCGATTCAACTTTTCTGTACTGATAAATTCACCATCATACACCAACCTTTCATAGCATTCATCAGAGATTACCACCCAATTCTGTTCTTTAGCTAATCTTAAAACTTGAAGGATAGCATCTTTACTCCAAATTCCGCCAGTGGGGTTTGAAGGTGAGTTTAAAATAACCCCTTTTATACTAGAAGAAATCTTTTTTGATAAATGATCAAAGTCTGGTTCAAAATTATTTTCAGCTCTCGTATTAACCAAAACTGGTTCAGCATCTGCCAGACGTACAAATTCCGGGAAAGACACCCAATACGGACGAAAGACCACGACTTCATCTCCTTCTCCAAATAAAGCCTGGCAAACATTATATAGACTTTGTTTTTCTCCATTTGACACAAGAATATCAGCAGGTTCATATTGAATACCATTTTCACGCTTAAGTTTTTTGCAAATAGCTTTACGGAATTCTATCATTCCAGGACCGGCAGTATATTTGGTAAAACCATTATCCATGGCTTTTTTTCCAGCATCTATGATATGGGAAGGAGTATTAAAGTCTGGCTCACCAACCGAAAAATTTATTACATCAATCCCATCGGATCGCATCTCTGCGGCTCGTGTCGCCATTTGTAATGTAAAGGATGGGAGGACCTTATGAACACGGTCCGCGAGTTGATAACTCAAAATTTATGTTGTCGTTTGTGGTGTTTCGAAGTATTGAATTTTTCATCTTCTCGATTTTCAGAACTTTCATCTTCAATATCAAATTCTTCGGAGAAGACTCTACCTGTACGAGGAAGATGATGTTTTTGTGTTTCATTTCTCTTATAGTGTTTTTTATGATGATGTCTTGATTTATTTGATCGTTTATTTTTTGTACTTCCGGATCGAAATGATTGATTCTTATTTTTATTTCGACGCCTACGGCTTGGTTTCGGAACATCAGTCGCAGACACACTTTCTAAATCATCAAAATTTTCAGTTGTCTGTAAATTAGATTTTTTGGATACATCTTGTTGCAATTCTTCTTCATCAAATGAAAAAGAATCAGGGTTGAACATCCCATAAATAGTGCCAAAACCACGTGTTATTCCGTTTCCAACACCAATATAATTTGGCAAAACAAAATTTGTTTTAAATTCACCCATAAATGCACCCCATTTATTTTCATCTACTGGGCGAGGAAATAAACTTGATACTTTAACTTTGGTGAAAATATCATCTTCGAGTTTCACGCCTACCTCATTAGCTAAGAATATAATATTTTGGCCTAAAAGTCGATTAAGAAAAGAAGGTTTTTCTTGGTTTGTTAAAAATCGATAGCGGCCACCAGTCATGTGGTTTAATGCAACCCAGGGTGTAATAAACCGATAGCGGACTAATCTACTCGATGGTATAAACTGCTGGTTTACATCTTCAATATCGGTGTCCTGTACCTCAAAAGTGATATTGCCAAAATCAAATTCTTTAAATTTTTCTGCCAAAGATAGTACAGAATCAACACCTTCATGAACACCTATTATATAGATTTGTTCATTTAAGATTTTAACTTGGACTCTTGGATACAAAAAGCGATCCCGATATGAACCATCTAACATGGGTATGATCGGTTCATCAGGATATTGACGCATAAAAACGCCCTTTACTTGGTAGGGTGTTTTTCGTACGGGCTTATTTGTGATGACTCTAATTACAACTGATCTTATATCTGGAAACTCTTCATTCATCCTTTATAAAAGTTATATTGGTATTTATTGGCTCATTGTATCTAAAAACTCAGCATTTGATTTAGTTCTTTTCAAACGATCAAGCATGAATTCCATGGCTTCTTCTACTTTCATGTCATTTAGTAATTTCCGAAGAATCCACATTCTACCTAGTTCTTTTCGGCCCATTAGTAGTTCTTCTTTCCTGGTCCCTGATCGAATAATATCAAATGCGGGATATACTCTACGATCGCTTAACCTACGATCTAAAACTAATTCCATATTTCCTGTGCCCTTGAATTCTTCAAAAATAACTTCATCTGCTCGACTACCAGTATCAATTAGGGCTGTGGAAATAATTGTTAGACTACCACCTTCTTCCGTATTCCTTGCTGCTCCAAAAAATTGTTTTGGTTTTTTTAACGCATTAAAATCTACACCCCCTGATAATATCTTACCACTATGAGGTATCACAGCATTATGAGCTCGCGCTAAACGGGTTATACTATCTAAAAGTATTACAACATCTTGACCAAATTCAACCATTCTTTTTGCTTTTTGCAAAACCATATCTGCAACAGATACATGGCGTTCAGGTGGCTCATCAAAGGTAGAACTAATTACTTCCGCATCCACATTTCTCTTCATATCTGTCACTTCTTCTGGACGCTCATCAATTAATAAAACAATTCTTTGTGTTTCAGGATGTTTCTTACTGATAGCATTTGCAAGTTTCTGGAGTAATATAGTTTTACCAGTTTTGGGTTGGGCCACAATTAGTCCACGTTGACCTTTACCAATCGGTGCCATCAAATCCATAATTCTCATGGATAGATTTTTTTCTTCTGTTTCTAAATTGAATTTATCTTCAGGATAAAGCGGAGTAAAATTATCAAAGAGAATAATGTCTTTTAATTTTTCAATTGGTTTTTCGTTAACTGTTTGAACTTTTAACAAGGCATAAAACCGTTCTTTTGATTTAGGTGGCCGGATTTGACCAGTGATGAGATGACCCGTTTTTAATCCAAATCTTTTGATTTGCGATGGGCTTACATAGATATCATCAGGGCCGGGTAAATAATTATAGTCAGGGGAGCGCAAAAAACCATAACCGTCTTGCATCACTTCTAAAACACCTCTTGCAGATAATTTTTCTTCTTTTTTATCCTGCGCTTCAAGAATACGTACAGTCAATTCCTGCTTATTGAGACCGGCTACACCACCTTCAATATTTAGTTTCTGAGCTAATTCTGTAAGTTCACGAATATGCAAGGATTGTAGTTCATTAAGATCCATATAATTAAAACCTATTTAAAAAAACCTTTGGAATTGTAAAAATATAAGTCTCCGGGGGAATAATGGAGTAATGAGAAATTACATCAAATTATTCCGGTGTCAAATGATATTTCAAATTCATCAAAAATCTCTTTTGCAATGTAATGGCTGCCAAAAATAATCCCTACGTTTCCTTTTGTTAGTTCTTTTTTAATTGTTATGATGCCTTCAGATATGGAATCAAGAGGTGTATTGGGAAGATCTGCAGATGTTAATTTTTCTGATAATTCAGTTGCCTTTAATAGCAGTCCATTACGATCTGTTGTAACAAATAATCGCTTAAACCTACCCTTCATTTTTTTTATCAGATGATCTAATTCTTTATCCCCCTTCAGGCAGAATAGTCCTATAATCTGTTTCTCGGGAAAAATATTATTAATAGTTGTTAATAAAGTTTCAATCCCTCCTTCATTGTGAGCAACATCATAATAAATTCTTTCATCTAACTGCTGTAATCGACCAGGCCAGAACACTTTTTTCAATCCTTTTTTTAACTGATGTAAAGAAATTCTTTTTTTATACTGATATGTTGTTTCGATCGCTAATGCCCCATTTAAAGCTTGATGGTTACCTATTAAGGGAGTAAAAAATCTTTCATTATCATATGTGAATTTTGTCCCATTGATGTTAGGGATTACCTTAGAAATTTGACCTAGTTCAACAACTGGTGCATTCTTTTCTTTAGCCGTTTCAATTAGAATTTTTTTTACAATTGGGTTTTGATTTGCTATTACTAATGGTGTCCCTTTTTTAATTATACCTGCTTTTTCAGATGCAATGTTTTCCAGGTCTTCTCCTAAAATATCCATATGATCCATTGAAATATGGGTTATGACTGTTATCCCAGGAACAATAACATTGGTAGAATCCAATCGGCCTCCCAAGCCTGTTTCAATAATCGCAATATCAACCCTTTGCTGTCTAAAATAGTGTAGTGCCATTGCAGTCGTTACTTCAAAAAATGTGGATTGTAACTGATTGATTACTGGTTCAATATTTTGCATAAATACAGCAATTTCTTTATCTGAAATCGGGTGCCCATTTACCCGTATCCTTTCATTAAAATTTATCAAATGGGGAGATGAGTACAATCCAACTTTATATCCTACAGTTGATAGAATACTTGAAATTTGAGCACAGGTCGATCCTTTTCCATTAGTCCCCGCGATATGAATCATATCTAATTTTTTTTGAGGATTTCCGATTGAATCCAATAATTGGAATGTATGTTCTAAACCCAGCTTTAGCCCGTGTCGCTGAAGATTAAATAGGGAATTTAATAGATATGAGAACTCAGGTGATGTCAATGTGCTGAATTGAATAAATTTCCGTCTTAATAAATCTACCTGTAAGAGCCTTAAATGTTTCAGGAGAATCAGTTACAAAACAATGAATTTCTCCTGGGCTTTTATCTGCAAGTGATTGATTTTTTTTTAAAAGAGATTTAACCATTGCAGAAGTAGCTTCACCTGAGTCAACCAGATTTACATTTGAACCTAATATGCTGCTTATAACTGGTTTTAACAATGGATAATGTGTACATCCCAAGATAACAGTATCAGACTTGGAGTTTAAAATCGTCATCAGGTAATTTTTTGCAATAGATTTTGGTACATGCCCATGTACCCAGCCCTCTTCTACTAAGGGGACAAATAATGGACAAGACTGGCTTACAACTGTGATTGCAGCACTAATCTTTTTTAAACTTTGTCCATAAGCATCTGATTTGATTGTAGCTACAGTGCCCAATACACCAATATGTTTATTCCGTGTAGTTTCTATAGCGGATTGTATCCCAGGTATGATTACACCTATAATTGGCAGATTAAAGTTTAATCTTAGAAAATCCAAAGCAAGTGAAGATGCTGTATTACACGCCACAACTATTACTTTACAATCTCTGCTGATAAGCCATTTAGTAATCTGTTTTGAAAACTCCTGAATCCGGTCTTTGCTTTTATTCCCATATGGCACTCGAGCCGTATCCCCCACATATAAAATTGATTCATCTGGCAATTCATTAGCCAAGGCTTCCACTACAGTTAAACCGCCAATCCCAGAATCAAAAACTCCTATAGGCCTATTATCCATCTTTACTCACCTGCTAATAATTTCTCTCGAGAATATTTAAAATGTTTAATACCTGCAAAAATAGCCTCTGCAATTGACTGTTTATATTTACTTTGTTTTAATAATTTTTCTTCATGCGGGTTAGATAAAAAACCAACTTCAACTAAAGCATTTGGCATTGATGCGCCAATTAAAACATAGAAACCTGCTTGTTTAACGCCACGGTTAGGAGTGGTAAGTCTTTTATCTAATTCCATTTGTATAATTGCAGCTAAATCTTCACTCTCCTTCATAAACATACTTTGAGCCATTGTTGCCATTATCAAATTCTCCCCTGTCAGATCTGCATACTGATCCTTAAATTCTTCTAGTTCTATTACAGAATTTTCTCTTGATGCAACTTCGATAGCATCTTGGCTTTTCCCTGGTCTCAAAAGGTAGGTTTCAAATCCCTGGATTTTTCTATTTTTGTTTGCGTTAGCATGAATGCTAACAAATAATTTTCCATTGGAATCATTTGCCATTTTAGTCCGATCCATCAGAGGGACAAACACATCTTCATCACGGGTATACACAACTTTAATTGAGGTGTTCTTTTCAAGTAGGCGCCCTAATCGTTTGGTAATATCTAAAACAATATCTTTTTCTTTGGTACCATATTTACCTATTGCCCCAGGATCTTTTCCACCATGGCCCGCATCTAAAACCACCCTATCCAAACGCCACTTGTCCTTCACATCATTAATTCTATCTTGAACTTGCCCTAAAGGCGTTCTTAATGTGATCACAATTTCATTTGGATCTAAGCTTTGGAACCATTCGTGACTTATTATCTCAGTACCCAATTTGAATGCCACCTGAGCTGTCTCGCCAATTTGATCAGATTCAATTTTTCGTACTGCACCTCTAGTTAAACCATTATTAATATTGGTAGTGTCAACTATTGCCCCTGCCACTGTTAAATAATACCACCCGTGTTTATTAATAAATGAACTAATATTTCTATCAGAAAATGGCTTTCTTGTTGTAAGACGAATAATTGTACCATTTGATTTTACATCAACATGAATACCTGTAATATTGTATCGAACAATATCAATATCTAAAAATTCTTTTTTCGAATCAAAATTAATGCCTGGTAATACCGTTAGTTTTAATATTTTTAAAAATTCTTGTGCCGGCACATAAAGATCATTGGATTTAACTTTAGTTATTTGATGCATTTGATAGGGCTGATCATCTATCATGATATAGCTTGTATATCCTGAAATTTTTATTTTACGGCCAGCTATGTACAATACTAGCTTCTTTCTTTCTGTATTTTCATATAACTTAGAAGATAGAGACTTGGAAAGATCTTTTGCAGAAATATACAATAATTGAGAATCCAGAAGAGTTTTGATCTCTGATTCGTTTCCTGTGCTACGATTAAAGACATGGATTTCACCCGGTAACACATTTAAGATGAACAGATAAAGGAGTAAGATTCTTAAATACATAAGGTTGAATTTATCCTGACTGACTATTCCCAAACAATATAATGACTAATTGATAATTAATTATAAAAATTATTCATCGGATCAATAATTATGCCTGAAAAATTAGCATATAGGGAAAATAAAGCACCCAAACTTTGTTTTCAACTGTTTACAAATAGTCTGATTTAAAAGCTCTGAATAATGGATAGAGATAAAATATCATATTGAAAATAAGTACAGCTATTATGTTATGAGCACTTATTTTATGTACTAGTAAGGCTTGCTAAAATAAAAGCGCCCCAGTTAAGTACCAGGGCGCTAAAGCGAATATAAGATTCGTTCTATTTTTTTTCGTACCACATAACGAGGATCATCAAAGCAAGTATACCTGCGAAACCTGCATCCCCAAACTGAGCCATGACTCGGCCCAATCCGGCAATGACTCCAAAGAAGTCATCAAACAAAATTCCAACAATAATACCTACAATAATGAGAGTTTTGAGCAAGTCAATGACTTGATCAAGCCACCCGTTAACGGTCTGCAATGCGTCTTTCAGCATATTTTCCTCCTGTTATTAGGCACAGGGCCCAAAATTAAATTAGACCCTGTGTCAATACCTGTGTGTTTATCCCAGAAACGAGAGAAAAACCAGCAGAGCTAGCAGACCGGCAAAACCACCATCCAGAAATGTGTTTACCAAGTCAACAATCCCACCAATTGGGTCAAATTGTGTGGAATAAACAATGTTGACAAATACGAATAGCACAATCAGTGCTTTAATAATGCCAACGATTCCTGACGCTGCGTTTTGTACGGTTGAGTTCAAGTCAGCCATGCCGATACCTCCATGGTTTGGTTCTTTGGTCAGAACAATGATAACTTATCAAAGTTCTTTTTTTATGAATTGTCCTTTGTAATTCGTGGAACTGAAGGGCAATCCCTTTTCTATTTACNAAATTTACAAATAAAGAAGATAATGGCAATATTTATATTTATTGATTACTTACAGCTCTATANATTAAGGTTTCTATTGCTTTAAAAACTTGGTCCACTGTTATTGTTTCCATACANAAGTTACATAATCGCCAATGAGAGCGTTNATGATTNCATGGNAAATCCGGAGTGACAATTTNTACTAATNNACCGAGAGGNCGTGTTATTTTTGGATCTTGAGAACCAAANATAGAAACNGTCGGAATACCTAAATAAGCTNCTAAATGTCCNGGCATTGAATCGATGCAAACAAGAAGTTTTTGCCCNCCAAGCCAATNTTTGAATTGAACTAAATTGTCTTCAAAGAAATCTACATTTAATTNTTTTTCAATTATTTGTTTAACAACAGCATTGGAATCTGGAGTTTTTACCATAGTTAATGTATGCTCCTTCGAGAGTAATTCAGTTAATTTAACCCATTTTTCTTTTGGCCACATTCTTTTTGGATCTGACCCTCCAGGGTGTAAAACAATTGAACCATGATGATGAAAGTAAATTTTCTTATCTGGAGAATATTGAGTGTCAAGACCAAGATGGGATATTAATGCCAATGCTCTACTACTTTGATGAATACCATAAGGTGGATTTATCGGATGAGTATAAAACATAGATCCACCTGTGTCTGTATATCCTAAACTCTTTTTGGCTTTTATATGCCATAAAAACCAGCTATTACGTAGATCACCTTTAAAATCAATGACTAAATCAAAATTTTTCTTTTTTAAGGTCCGAGCATAAGACCGAGCCCTTATCCATTTAAAAGGTGAAAAACTCCATGTAGTCCAAGGGACATCAATTTCAATAACCTCATCGACAACTTTTAGGTCTACCGCTAATAACTTGGCAGATGAACAACACAGCAAGGTTATTTTTGCTTTAGGGTAATGTTTCCTTAATAAATGTAGAACTGGTATAATTAATAGCACATCGCCAATACGATGGTATTCGCAAACTAAGATAGATTTTATTTTCTTTTGATCAAAATAAAAAGATGGCCTAATACAATTCAAAACAAAATAAAATGGTGATAGTAAAAAACTTACTACTTTAGCCCAAAAAATATATTTGGGATTGTAAACAGTGGCTTTCAAACTGGCAATCCAATCATACTATAATAAGTGTAAAGTTTTTTAGCAACTTGTTTAATATCATGATGATTAACGACCCACTTCCTGCCCTCCTGTGCCTTTTTTATAATCTCTTCTTTATTTTGGCATAGGTTTCTCAACGTTTCTTCTAGATTATATTGGTTTATATTTATAAAAGGATGGTCAGGTATAAAATTATGGCATTGATCATTTATCTCTGTTAGAGTGCAAATTCCCATGGATAATGACTCAACGGAATTCATCCCATAACCCCAGCCTCCTCTATCACCTATTTGATCAATAAAAATATCTGATTTGTACTTTCTATCTAATGTAACTGAATGTGGTAGATTTTCGATCAAATCAAATTGAATTAATTCTTCTTTTTCTAATTTTTTACAAACAGAAATAATAAAATCAGATCCTTTATAGAATCGGTTTGTAGGGGCATGGGAAACAACAATTGTATCACTTAATTTATTTTTAGCTAAAAATTTTGATGTATCATATGGTAAAAATAAATAATTAATATTTGGATGCTTATCTAGTAAATCTATTTCATTTGTTAAATTTAAATTTGAGACTGAATCCAAAAATGGCATAACACCACTAGAGCGTAAATCTTCTCCATGATAATGAGCGATTATCTTTTTCCCTCTACGATGTATTTCTTTAACAAAAAATTCATTTTTTAAAAAACCTGAACCACTTTCATAATGAATCACATCAAAATTATATAAATCAAAATCTTTAATTGCTTTTTTAATAATGGGCTTCCATAACAAGTCTTTAAATTTAAAAAACATAGTATCAAGCCATCCTTCTGGCCGCCAAGCAGGTGGATAGCCTTCTTTTGGTTTAAAATAACCTTCTTCACCTCTGTAATATTTATATAGCTGATTGCGAAGAAAAGACATATTCCTTCTTGTAAAATTAAAGGGAAGGTTAAGACAAATATCTTCTTTAAAATTTTTTGGTGATCTAAAAAATGTTACTGTACGACAATAATTACCACGGGATTCATGCTCCAATTTCCATAGAGTGAGAGTCCCAACTGTATTTTCTGGAGAAATATATAAAATTTTAATCGCCATTTTCAACTAGGATAAACCAAATTTTGCCAAGGTATTGATATGGACTGTCTGCCTGTCTCATCTTTAGGGTTAATTTTAAAATCTAATTTGGTTTTTCCCAGTAATATGGTGGTTTTTTCCGGAGTATCACAATAGAAGGTGACTCCCATTAATTGATTCTTTTTAATTTTTTTGACCCCAATTGGAGTTTCTATAAAGTCCTGAACTTTAATTTTAACTTCATTATCAGTTTCTACAATCTTGTAAGATAGATAATCTCGGATTTCTTTGTATTTAAGGATTCTGGATGTTGTCCCCATCAATATATTGCCATTCACAACATGTTTTTGTAAATAAAATAAATTTTTGACTAATGGCTGTGGCAAGCCCCCTAAATCAACATGTTCGTTGAAATGTGTATACAATATCATATAACCTTGGTTTTTTATGAGCCTTTTGATAATACTAGGATGCAACTGTTTGGTAAGTTCATGAATATCTAAAATATGTTCTTGTCCCCAAGCATTAATAAATCGAATAAACTCCCACATTTTCCGACCATCACGAAATTCAATTGGAAAAAGAAGTTCATTTCCATCATCATATATTGGATCTTTAGTCCCGTAATATTTTGTGCGTTTAATAAGCCATTGTAATCCTAATTTTAATTTGTTTGTTATTGATGGTTGTGAATTTTGACCAATGATATGGGTTGTTTTCCCGATCCAGAAATACTCACAACCAGCTTCAACTGATAGATCTAAATGATATGCATCATGGCTAGGATCATCTCCTTTCATATTAGGGTAGTTACCTAGTTTTTGAAGATTTAAACCAACTCCGTGATTGACCCAAACAGGGATTTTTGTTGAACATTTTTTCAGTTCATTCAATCCAGCATCTGCTAGGCTTCTATCGAAGCCACCCAAGTCAAAATTTCCCCAAGAATGCATAGTATCAATATGGCCACTCTTCCATAATTCACGAATGATAGGTGCAAATTTACTTTTTGTGGTTGTGATACCTTCAAAATATGATAGTTGCGGTTTGTTTGAGTTTGTATAAAACCAAAAACTGTTTCCGACTTCTAGCCCTAAACCATTACCAAAGATTGTATTAGATGAAGTATTAAAATAATTCATAATCTCTTTAAAAGAATCAACAGAACTGGCATTATCAATATCGCTGGATATTGCAACCGCGCAATGAGCAGGAAATGGGAATCCCCTAAGAGCAACATTTGCCTTATTCATAACCTAATAATTCAATATTCTCTTGTAGTAGGGACAAAACCTGTTTGGTCTCGTGATTATGGATTTCTTTTTTCCATCGGCCTGAATTTGATTTTGTTAAATCAATTTCTAGTAACTGAGCTTCCCATGGAAGCTCTAAGAAAGAACAGATATTTTTCAACTCCTTTTCCGGTGTACGGGTTAAATCTTCCAATTTAATCTGTATCCAACGATTCACTGGTAACTTTGTTTGGATCTTAAGCCAATGGGACATTATATCATTATATATGATTGCTACTTTAGTTTTATCATTTGGCATCCATGGTTGGTTTGCAAGCGAAGTGACTACATCTCTTGGATCTCGGATAATCGAAATAAATTTTGCATCAGGTAAAATTTGTAATAAATCATTAGCAAAGAGAATATTCCATGTGTTATCTTCTATAAAGAAATCTTTTTTCTGGTGCTGTAAAAAATCTCTGATAATATTTGAAATAAATTTTTTAAAAACTGGTTGAAGTTCTGATTTGGTTGCAAATGAAGCATATCTAATCTTTGGATGTAATGTGTAACTATCCATACCCAATCTATTAGCAGAATACGTAAAGTCTGTTAGCTCATTAATTAAAGTGTCTACATGATGTAAGTATGAAGGTATTGATCTACTAAGTTCTAAATCTAAATACACTTTTGGTGTAATTGGTATTCCAAATATTGAAAATATTCTTAATAAATAATGAATTGACTTATCTACTATTGATTTAGATGAAAGTGAGTATAAAAAGGATTCTAATCTTTTTAGTTTTTGATCTGCTAAATAGGGAGACCAGCTACTAGAAAAACTATTGTAATAATCTATGACTCCTTCTGGCTCTATAGTAAGCTTGTATTCAGTCGGCAAGGCCGCAACCTGAGAATGGGAAGCTATAATTCTGCGTAGAATAGATGTGCCACAGCGCCCAGTACCACCAATAAAACCTATATTTAATTTTTTAGCCAATGAGTAAAATCTTTATCTAACAGAGTTGATAATAACTGAATGTCATCATGAAAAAATTCATTCATTTTGATTAACAGTTGATCATCTAACAACTTATGTTTCCCCTGTTTAATATTCGATGAATGAATTTTATTTGCAATACCGAATTGCTTTGTAATACCCAAAGCTTTTTTCATCCCGAAAGCTTTATTTATCATTTTTGTAACAAATAAATTTTTGATAGTTTGAGTTGGATTATGAATTACAAAGTTTGTCTGGTAGTGTGAATCTAGATTTAAAAACTCAAGTACACTTTGAAATTCTTTTTTTGGATTTTTATCCAGATCTTCAAAAATTATAAAATGTACTTTTTTATGATCCACTATTGAAAGCAACTGTTCTATTTGCTGTCCAAATTTTGCAATGTTACCATAACAAATTAATTTATTATCTGGGCAGCCGGCTGGCACATGTTTACCTTCTTGCCTGTCATCTAAATAATCCCATGCTGTTTCAAAATTTGTTTCTGTTTCACCAAAAATTTTTAATGCAAGCTGATGATAAGAATAAGCAACTTCTTTAGGATTTCTAAGCATAACTATGAATCTAACATCTTTATTAAAAGCCAATATATTTGGAACCGCAACTTTTGAATAAAGATAAAGCGTTGATGCTTCCCCAATAGCATTGGCCTTTTTATCTACTGATGAAAAACACTCTAAGTACTCTTGCATTTTACGGATACCACCGTTATTAATATCTTTGCTGAAATAATGTGGTTCCTTTGGATTGGAAATAATGATCTCAGGATGACTCGATAAATACACTGACATGGATGTGGTACCGCACTTTGGTGCTCCTATAATAAAAAAGTTAGGTTGAAGACCATTCATTCATCATCACCAATCATTTCTGCGACCATACCTATTTTTATCAGTTTTGATGATAAAACGACAATCGGATACAGTGCTGTAATCATCAGATTAACTCCCCAATGATCATTTAAGAATAGAGAAGCAAAATATCCAGAAAACATCATGACCCCGATAGCAGTTAACTTGCTCCATTCCAAATCAATTGGATATAATTTTGTATTCATCAGATAAATCATGATAAACATAGCCATAAAAGAAAAGCAAGTTGCTACTGCAGCGCCTTTTGCGCCATAATGAGGAATTAGTAAAAAACACAGTATAATGTTCGTCACTGCGCCTACTCCCCGTGTCCAGGCTGCAACCCCAGGACGATTCTTTAAAAATAATCCAGGAGTTTGTAACACATAAAAACCATAAAATACATATCCCAGTCCTATCCAAGGAACGATTGAAAGAGAAGATTGAAAATCTTCTCCTAAAAATGAATACCCCATAATTTTTATTCTTATAAAATCATCAGCCCACAATACCAAAAGAAGCCAAATAAATCCCAATATTGCTACAACAAAAGTAGTAACCCTGCTAAATAATTGATTTTTTTCTCCTTGTTTTCCTTCTTCCAAAAAATAAGGTTGCCAACCATAATTAAAAGCAGTCACTGCGAGCATCATTAACATACCAACTTTATACCCAGCATTATAAATACCAACTGTTGAAAGATCTGTAAGCATTTTTAGAATATATCTATCAGCTAGTTCCATAGTCATAGAAAAAAGCCCTGCAGGCAAAAAAGGGATAGCAAAAGAAAGAATCTTTTTCCAGAGATTGAAGGAAATATCTGCAATAACAAAACGTTTCCAAATAAATGGAAGGCACAATATCAGAACTATGATAGAAGCAGTCAAATTACTATAGAAAATAGCTTTAATCCCTAAGCCCATTTTTAATATCAAAAAAAGATTTAATCCTATAGTAATACCTACATTAAGTAAACTATAAGCTGTAAACAACAATGGTTTATTTTCAGCGCGAAAGCCCAATAACGGAATTGACCAAATTGTATCCACAACTATAATTACTCCCATGATGGATATGTAACTTGGCTCATTGATTCCAAGTATTATTGGAGAAAGTAATTCATTTGCAAAATGCCAAATAATCAAAAATGGAATTCCTGTCATCACCAGCGAAGTAATAACATTGGATAAGACAGCATTTCTATCATTAGGACTTGCTGGAACATAATATTTTAAAAAAGCTGCACCTAATCCATATCTCATAATAACATTCATGAATCCCAGAAAAGTGTAGAAAAGTGCAACAACACCGTATTCTTCTGTTGTAAAAACATTCGTATAAAGCGGCAATAAAAGGAATGTAACTAATCGGGATATAATATGGCCCAATCCATAAATGAGTGACTGCTTACCGAGACTTTTTAGTGACATTATTATTACAGTTTAATTTCGATCGTATCTCTGAAAATACCGCTGGAACCAAAATTTTCCTTAAACCTACCTAGCCCCATATTCGGTTCACCATTTACTGTAAAAATGCCAAAATCATAAATCTTGAACTTTTGTTGAATTGCCCAATCAAAAATAGAAAAAAATAGCAAGTTTACGGCTCGATAATCTTTAAATGATTCATCATGGCTGATATAGAAAGCTAATACGACCTGTTTATTTACTATAAAATTCACAACACCTGCTACCATTTGATTATTAATAAATGCACCAAATAAATTGATTCTTTCAGGGAATCGCTGATGAAGATCCAATAATTCATTTAAATTATGAGTAGGAGTAACACCATGTCTAATACTCAGGTTTTTATCTAATATTTTATAGAAAGTAGCAAAATCATTTGTCTTCTTTACAAGTACTCCTTTTGACTCTGCATTTCGTACTGCTCTTTTATGAGATGATCTAAACTTATCTAGGTTTTGCTGCAATGAGTTTTCTAAAAAAAGTATACTGGTCAAATCTCTTTTTAAATATTTAAATCCTGATTTGAAAAAAGCAAAATCTAAATAATGNGATAAACGCCTTTGGTAAAGTACTGGTGGTAAAGTAATACGAACACCATCAAAATTATTCTTTTTNGCAAATTCTATCAAAAGTGANACTATCTCCATTGCATCGGCTATAGATAAATTCTCTGCCACAACAAATGATCCTACTGTTGAACCAGGGTGAGAAATTAAATACCTGGAGCCTTGTAAATCATGCTCTACAGCTGGTAATACTGAAAATAACTTCCCCTTTTTCTCTATTAAAATACTTTGGTCTTTGAAACGACCTTTCGGATGATAATTTAAAAATCGNCGGAGATGAAATATGGTTCCATTATTACTTTTTTCCACAAAATCATCCCACTGGGATTCTTCTTTTGGATTATATGATTTTAATTCGAACATGAATCTAGTTTAATGGAGCAATTTTTTACTTGTTCCAAAATCTCAATTAAATGTTATTCCTATTGAATGGTGGTTATCACTATTTCTAATTTGGTNATATAATTTACAGGAGTAATTGTTGAATTCTGCTATTGAAAAAATCCATGCCCGCGAGATATTGGATTCTCGCGGGAATCCAACCGTAGAGGTTGATATTTTTCTCACAAATAATATTTTAGGGCGGGCGGCAGTCCCTTCAGGTGCATCCACTGGTGATCATGAGGCTATTGAAATGCGGGATGGCGATCATAAAAGATATATGGGTAAAGGCGTACGATCTGCNATTACACATATTAATTCTACTATAGCTGGTGCACTGAAAGGTATGGATGTAACTAATCAAGTAGAAATAGATCAATTAATGATTAGATTAGATGGCACAGATAATAAATCCAACCTTGGAGCTAATGCATTATTGGGTGTATCGATGGCTGCTGCACACGCTGGCGCAAAAGNAACAGGTCGACCTCTTTACCATTATTTAGGCGGAGACAAAGCAAGAATACTGCCTGTTCCCATGATGAATATTCTTAATGGTGGCAGTCATGCAGATAATACAGTAGATATCCAGGAATTTATGATTTTCCCATTTGGTGCAAATACATTTGCTGAGGCTCTGCAGATGGGCACAGAAGTTTTTCACTGTTTGAAATCCGTACTCAAATCTAAAGAAATGAATACAGCAGTTGGAGATGAAGGAGGCTTTGCACCTAATTTATCATCTAACGAAGAAGCTATTGAGGTAATATTAGAGGCAATTGTAAAATCAGGATATAAATCAGGAAAAGATCTGTATATAGCATTGGATGTAGCAGCTAGTGAATTATATAAGGATGGAAAGTATCATTTAGAATCTGAAGGTAAATCACTTTCATCTATAGAAATGGTGCAATATCTTGGGAGCTTAGCTANCAAGTACCCTATCGTTTCTATTGAAGATGGCCTGCATGAAGATGATTGGTCAGGGTGGAATTATTTTACATCAGAATTTGGAGAAAAAATTCAAATTGTTGGAGATGATTTGACGGTTACTAATATTAATCGCTTAGAACGTGCCATTAATGAAAATAGTATGAATGGGATCCTTATCAAACTAAATCAAATTGGTACTGTAACAGAAACAATTCAAGCTGTGGAAATGGCAAGAAACGCAGAATACGGTGCAATAATTTCTCATCGATCTGGTGANACAGAAGATACTACTATTGCAGATTTCGCTGTTGCCATGGGCATGGGGCAAATCAAAACTGGCTCTNCTTCTCGCACGGATAGNGTTTGTAAATACAATCAGCTTATAAGAATTGAGGAAGAATTAGGGACATCAGCAAGGTTTGCCACAATCGATGTTCTAGGGCATTCTAAATGATACAATATTCAAAAATGAAAAGACAAGGCGAACCAAAAACAATTAAATACCAAATTGCTGAAACACAGCGTCAATTCGTTCGCGGTATATTGTTATTGATAGGCATCACATTACTGATCATTTTCATTTTTGGAGACCACGGGCTATTCCANCTTTATNCACTTAAACAAGAAAGAGTTCAAATTCAGAAAAANATTGGTGAATTGAGGGCCAATAGGGAAANACTTATCGCTGAAAAAAACAGATTGGAGAATGATCTAGAATATATTGAAAAATTGGCCCGTGAACGATTTAGGATGGCAAAGCCAGGAGAAAAAGTTTTTAAAGTAATACCAAAAATAACTGAAAAACCTTAGAAGTAATAAATTTTAAACGTTTATTTTAATTTCTGATAACACCTTTTGCTTTAAGAAAGCATCTAAATAGATTTCGACTCTACGGTTTATGGCTCGAGCTTTTTTCTTTTCTTCTGGATTGCGAATAGAACCGACATCAATAATAGGTCGGAATTCACCATATCCCATGGCAGAAAAATATTTTTCAGGCATAGCAGCATATTTATTCATAATTCGCACTAAATTCAAGGACCTAGCTGCTGATAGTTCCCAGTTACTAGGATAATCCGAATTTGGTGGTAATTTTTCATCATCTGTGTGTCCTTCACACCGTACTTCCACATTCAATTGAGAGCCTCGATTATGAATTAATTCTAATATATTGGCATAACCGGCATCATCAAATATATTGATTACTTCTGATTCCCTAATAATTTTACCAATTTGATGTATTATAGGATAATATTCAGGCTCAACGTCTGCTGCAGTAGATTTAAATAAATTTCCACGAATTGTGATTTTAATCCCTTTTGTGACTCTATCCACAGATACAGTAGCGGAGCTTAAATCATCATTCATTTTTTCATAAGTATCATCCAACAGTTTAATAATAACTGCATCAATCTGTTTTTCCGCATCATTGAGAATTACAAGCAATAAAACAAAAAATGTAAGCAATAATGTGACCATATCTGCAAATGTTAATGCCCATGCAGTAGCTTTAGCTTTCCTTTCATCCATGGAAACAGGCTGACGAAATTGCATCAAAATATTACCCTTCTTCGTCTTTGTTTTCTTTTTCTTCCTCTAGTTTTTCCTTTACAGCTGATAAGGAAGATTGGGGTTTATCTTCAATTACAATATCTTCGGGCTTATAGCGTACATAAGCAGGAACAAATGTCAGAAGTTTCTCTTTAATTAAAATAGGATGTTCTCGAGCATGAATACTGATAATACCTTCAACAACAATACTTTTCAACATCATTTCATTTTCGGAACGCCGTTTGAGTTTCCCGCCAATTGGGAGAAAAATCATGTTAGCCATAAATACACCATAGAAGGTTGTTATTAAAGCTAAACCCATCCCGGATAATAATTCTGCAAAACGATCTGCTATATCATAAGATGTTGCCATTGCAGTAGTGATTTCACCGCCTGCAAAATTGTTCATCATTACAATAAGACCTAATACAGTTCCTAACATTCCAAATGCCGGTGCATAGGACCCCATATAGAGAAATAATTCCTGCCCAGCTATATGCCTGTTTTGAATATTATTCATTTCAAGATTCAAAAAGGTTCGAAGACGAGAAGATTCTCTTTCATTGATAGCTAACTCAATCCCATTTTTAAAAAACCCTTCACGCATGTTTGGCAATTCTTTTTCTAATGAAAGTAACCCATTTTTGCGAGCTTTTTGTGCTTTTTCAACAATTTCATTAATGGTCCCAACATAATTGTAATCTTCGCCTTTAAAAACATTTTTCAAAATATTAAATAAATTGCCTACTGCTTTTAAAGGAAGATTAACCATAGTAGCAGCAAAGGTCCCGCCAACAACAATTAGCAAAGAATTAAAATTAAAAAACCAAAATAATTTTCCACCACTTTGCAAAACACCAATCACAATAATGCTTATGCCAGCTAAGAAACCAATCAAAGTTCCTAAATCAGTTGTACCTTTTTTATTATCCATATTTTTATTAAAATAGATTTAATAGAAGGTAAAATTAAGACTGTCCCCAAAAAAGTGAATCAATCTTTTTTCNTTGAACGNGAGATGGATTGACTGCCTTTGTATAAACGATCATTTTCATCCTCACTTAAACTGTCAAATCCTTCGCGGTGGATCTTATCTAAAATTCGATNAATGTCTAGTTCGATGGCTTGCTGTTCCGAGAACTTTTTTTCTTGTNGTTGCACNTTGTATTCCATTGTCCGTTTTCGAATACTGAACCAAAGATCATTCAAACGAACAGGCTTTTTTAATACAAAGTAGCCTATTACCATGCCCGATAAATGTGTAAGATGACTTATTTGGGAGCTTCCATCAAAAGATGATATAAAAGCAATGGTGCCAATACCAATTATAAACCATAATGATTTAATAGGAATGATTCCATAAAGATAAATTGTTCGATTTGGATAAGTAAGCCCATATGCTAGCAGGATACCGTAAACAGCCCCACTGGCTCCAACTATTGGCGTTATTGAATCAAGGCCAAAAAGCATGGTGANNAGGCCTGCTCCAATGCCAGTAATAAAATAAAATNTCAAAAAATGNACTTTACCCCATAGCCTTTCTAATTCNCTACCAAACATCCATAGTACAAACATATTAATGAGTACGTGCCAAACCCCTCCATGGAAAAACAANTAAGTGAAGGGCTGCCATAACATAAACTGGGACCAGACTAGTTTAGGGACCAGTCCGAATAATGGAAAGAATAGTGACTCTGCACCAGAGATGGTTTGCAGTACAAATATACCAANATTTANAGAAACAAGTATCTTGATCGCATCTGTAAATATTGATGGTTTATATGAAAATTGGCTCGGATTTGATTGAAATTGATATCTCATAGGCTTTTGAAATTAAGTAATTCATTGGTTTGGAAATAGTTCCATAGCTTCAATTTATACCTTTATATAATTTATATAAAGTCGATGTACATTTTTGCATCAGATTATGATTGAATATTTAATTATTTAAAATTTTTCTAGCCACCNCCATAGATTTCATTTTATCCAAATTATCAAAATGATAGCGAAGTAATGTCCAAAGATAATCGCTGATAATTTTCAAATCAATCGGAGTAACCTCCTCTCTCGGTAATTTTGTTATATCTTCTGATAAAAGACTCGCTAAAATAATTCCACTATTAGGACCTAGATTCGGATCAGGAAGTATCACTCCGGGTAATTCTCTTTGGTCCAAGTTGGGTTGGAAGCCTAAGTGAGATAACAAGCTACATTCATAGAACCAGAATAATAAATTTGGATCAACTTCTCCATGGTTATAAGCTCTCAGTACATCGACAAGTATTGAAAATAGNCCAGGATGTGGATCCTCATCATGGATTGTTCTTTCCGTCATTTCTAAAATAGCCATGGCTAGTGTGACTGATTTTAAATCATCTAAAATTCTGNACCACGATTCCCGAAAATTAACTTTAGAGAGTACTTGTAATGCCCGATNTGATTTTTGGTGATATATTACATCGATAAAACTAATTGGTTGAAACTGGGCAGATTTCGGTGAGGTTTTTGTACGGGCCCCTTTTACAATTAGACTTACCTTACCNTGGTCTTTTGTAAAACATCTGGCAATTAGAGATGTATCACCATATGGGAATGAATTTAAAACAATGGCAGGAGTATGAATAATCAAGTTGAATTAATTAAGTTTTTTTCGATTTTTCTCATAAAAAAAACTTCAATACGCTTTAGCGTAAACCACCTCATGTTTTGCGGGCTTCCCAGAATAGACACAAGTTAATCCATGCGGGTTTTCATCCATAAGAATACATCGAATAGTTGCTTTGGTTTCTTCTTTTACTTTAGCTTCTGTTTTATCAGTCCCATCCCACCCACAACGGACAAACCCTCCTTTTTCAATTATTTTTTTCAACGCATCATAGGTTTCAACAGAATGAGTATTTTGATTTTGAAATTGTTTTGCCTGATTAAATAATCCCTGCTGAATTTGAGTTAATAGTTCTGGTATTTTGTCTAAAGCATCTTCTTTAGATAAAAAAGATTTTTCACTGTTATCTCGTCTTGCTACAATCACATTCCCCTTTTCAACATCACGTGGGCCAACTTCCATACGTAATGGGACACCTTTCATTTCCCATTCATTAAATTTAAATCCGGGAGAATTATNAGACCAATCCTGGTGAACTCGTATACCTATCTTCTTTAATGATTCAACAAGTGGCGCTAAATAATTTTTTACAGCATTTTCCTGTTCTTCATTCCGTGAAATAGGGATTACCACTAATTGAATAGGGGATATTTTAGGCGGGAGCCGAAGTCCTTTTTCATCACCATGAGTTAAGATTACAGCACCAACTAATCTTGTACTAACCCCCCAACTTGTGGCCCATACTAATTCTTCTCGATTATCTTTTGTTTGAAATTTTACATCAAATGCTTTAGCAAAATTTTGACCTAAATTATGACTGGTGCCTGCCTGCAATGCCCTTTTATCCCCCATCATTGCTTCAATACAGTATGTTTTTTCTGCTCCGGCAAATTTTTCTGATTCTGTTTTAACACCAGTAAAAACGGGAATGGCTAAGTAATCTTCTGCTAATTGACGATAAAGCTCTAAAATTTTTAGTGTTTCTTTTTGGGCTTCTTCTTCTGTCGCGTGGGCTGTATGACCTTCCTGCCATAAAAATTCTGATGTACGTAAAAAGAGCCTTGTTCGCATTTCCCATCGTACTACATTAGCCCATTGATTGATTAGTAATGGTAAATCACGATAGGATTGAATCCATTTTTTATACATGGACCAAATCACCGTTTCAGATGTAGGGCGAACAATAATTTCTTCATCTAATTTTGATTCTGGGTCTACCACTACACCATAATCATCATCGGCTTTTAATCGTGTATGGGTTACTACCGCACATTCTTTTGCAAAGCCCTCCACATGTTTAGCTTCCTTAGCCAAAAATGATTTTGGTATAAACAAAGGGAAATAGGCATTCACATGCCCAGTTTCTTTAATCATTTTATCAAATGCTTGTTTAATGTTGTCCCACAATTGGAAACCATAAGGCTTAATGACCATGGTTCCTTTCACCGGGCCATAATCAGCTAACCCGGCACGGTGTACCACTTGGGTATACCATGCAGAAAAATCAGTATCTCTATTGGGTAATCCTTTGCTCATAATATAAAATGCTTAATTATTGAAGGGAAAATTACCGGTGACTGCTGTACACACCAAGGTAGATTTCTTTAGATTTATCATTGAATATTCTGTTATTTTCAATATGTAAAACTATTAAACAGATATGATAAATAGGGAAATAAAGAGAGTACATTCGTTAGAAAAAATAAAATATCGGCAGAGATATCAACAATATTTCATTGAAGGAAAACGGTTAGTTCAAACTGCGATAGAGATGCAAGCCGGCCTTGAGAGCATTTATGTTACCAATTCATTTCTTAAAGATAATTCCGATTTTGCAGATAAACTCTTCGCTTGTGGAGTGGAGATGACATGTATTCCATCTAAGGTTATGAAAAAATTATCTTTCACAGAATCACCATCAGGTATTGCAGCTATATGTCAACTGCCAAAACCAAACCCACCAGATGAATCAATACCAAAATGGGTGTTTTTTGATAAAATTTCAGACCCTGGAAATATGGGGACCCTTATTCGATCTGCAGGATATTTTGGATTTAATCATATTGCATTATCACCTGATTGTGTTGATCCATTTAATCCTAAAGTTGTACGTGCAGGCATGGGTGCACATTTTGGGCTTTCCATATATACTAATGTTTTTTTGAGCCAATTTACTGTATCTCATACCTTAATTGGCGCAGATCAATCTGGAAAATCATCAGATCAATTTTCTGTACCTAAAAATTATGTTTTAGTTTTTGGCAACGAAGCACGTGGCCTATCTGATGAATCTCGTAATCTACTCCATGAAGTAGTAACAATTAATAAACCGGGCTTTGGAGAATCGCTGAATGTATCAGTAGCTGGCTCTATTCTTATGTATAAATTTTCNANNAAGGAGNCTTAATNTCAATTNAATAATATAATCNAGTCAAATTTTTATTTGAATGAATTGATATAGATATTTAATAAATCATCTTTTTAAAAAACTGATTGAGTATCGTAATTTTTGTTAAATGAATTCCAAGGAATCCGACCCTCATGAACAATATGTTCAGTATCCAAACCGCTTTCGGCATTGTAGTGCTATCCATTCTATCTGCCTTTTTTGCTGGTGGATTGGTATTGGGGATTGGTTTATCTAATCCGGATTCTTCAAAAAAGCTCTATACATTTATTTCTTTTATTGTTGGGCAAGGGTTTATGGTTGCTCCCTTGCTCTGGTTCTTGATTGCCAAAAAACAACCTCTTTTCAAACGACTTAGATTAAATCCTATTTCTCAAGAAATATTTATATCTACAACTCTTTTTTCTTTTGGCGTAATCATACTATCAGATGAACTTGATAGAATTGTACAGATGTTTATACCGGCACCGGATTATATTGTGGACCTTAACGGACTACTGCAACCTGAGTCTGTCAGTGGCTTCATTCTTTTATTTATTGCGGTTGTTTTAATTGCACCTTTAGGTGAAGAACTCTTGTTTCGTGGTTTTCTCCAACAATTTTTAGAAAAATATTGGAAAGATGTTACACGGGCTATTCTAATTACTGCATTGTTTTTCGCTATGATTCACATGAACCCTTTTTGGTTTATACAAATATATTTATTAGGAATCCTTTTGGGATTTTTAGCCTGGAGAACAGGATCAGTGTTGCCTCCTTTGATCTTACATGGGATGAATAATGCTGGGGCTATGTTATTTTCATTTTCAAATACAGCTGAGTCAAGTGTCTATATTTGGCATGGTCATGTAGCGCCTTGGATTATTATTATGGCTTTAGGTGCTACTGCTTTTGGATTTAAAGCAATCAATCAAATAAAGGTTAGATAATGAAAAAAGAAATGTTTAGGCATGAAATCACTATTTTAAGGGATACCTTTGGCAGATTATTGCGCAGACATGCCCATACGAATCTAGGTAAACTAATTAATAAAACGCATCCCGCAGATCTAGCAATCGTATTTCGATACTTTAATGATGAAGAACAATATCAAGTGTTCAATATCTTAAAAGAGAATGAACATACAGCTGAATTTTTAGTTGAACTGGATGATACTATAATAGCCAATTTATTGATAGAAGAACATCCCCAGAGGATTGCTAGATTAATTGAATATGCCTCAACAAATGATCAAAGCTATATACTAGGGACACTTGAAGAACAGCAGGCACAGTCAGTTATTGATTTATTGAAAACTGAAGAACAGGAAGAGATTGAAGAACTTATGGGCTACCCGGGAGATTCCGCTGGTGCCATAATGAATACAAATGTTTTTACCCTTTATCAGAATACAACCTGTAGTGAAGCATTAAGGACGCTTCAAGATCAAGAAGAAGCAGAAATGGTCTTTTATCTTTACATTACAGATGATGATAATCGGCTCGTTGGAGTAGCATCACTCCGTGCATTGGCAACCACACCAAAGGATACTCTCCTGATGGACATCATGGTAAAACGGGTACATTCTGTGCGGCCAGAAACTGACCAAGAAGATGTAGCTCAAATTGTTGCTCAATATAATTATTTAGCTGTACCTGTTTTAGATGAAGATGATCATTTAATGGGGATTGTCACTGTGGATGATGTGGTTGACGTAATTCGTCAAGAAGCTACCGAAGACTTTTTACAAATGGCAGGTGCTGGTAAGGATCGTGAAATTTTACTTAAATCGAGCTGGGACAATGCAAAAGCTCGGTTACCCTGGTTATTTGCTTCTTGGATTGGCGGTATAATTGCTGTAACTGTAATAGGTACTTTTGAATATATGTTGGAAAGTATAATTGCACTGGCGGCTTTTATTCCTGTGATTATAGGAATGGGAGGTAATATTGGGACTCAATCTTCCACCATCATTGTCCGTGGGATCGCCACAGGACGAATTGAGGCTGGCAATGAATTAAAGGTTCTTTTTAAAGAGATTCAGGTTGGAATGATATTAGGCATTCTTTACGGGCTCTTACTNGGTTTATTTGCCAAATTTAGNTTTATGGATACTGATCCAATGCTNGGNATTGTTGTAGGNCTAAGTNTCTGCTCATCCATGCTCATTGCAGCTGCAATGGGGACATTTATTCCTCTTNTTTTCAGAAAAATTGATGTTGATCCAGCAATTGCAACTGGACCATTCGTTACAACCAGCATTGATATCTTAGGTGTGTTACTTTATTTCGGTATTGCTGGGAACCTCCTTTCAGTTTAAACCATGTCATTTTTCCTGATTATAAGTGCAGGATTATATTTTGCATTTATTTCTTTTATTATTTTAGGATTATTCCGCCACTCAGAATTACCCATTAATTCAATTTCGAATTTACCATTTGTTTCAGTTGTGATTGCTGCTCGCAATGAAGAAAAGAATCTACCGGATTTAATTCAGGATCTTGTAAAGCAAGAATATCCAACTGATAAAATAGAAGTAATTATTGTTAATGATCGCTCCAACGATTCAACTTTATCTATTTTAGAAGAAGCGGAAAAAAATTATAGTTTTATTAAACAAATTAAAGTGGGGNAAAAATCAGAAGAAATGACTCCAAAAAAACATGCCCTTAAACTAGGCATAGAAGCTGCAAGAGGTGATGTGATTATTTCTACGGATGCAGATTGTCGGGTAAAATCACTTTGGGTATCAAGCATGGTTTATAGCGTTTTTCAAACTGATGGAATTTCAATTGGTTATTCAAAAGTTGTAGGAAAAGAGTTTTTTGATCATTATCAATGTATTGATTTTCTAGGAATTATTGCAGTAAACGCAGGTGCTGGTGGATGGAATCATTTTTGGTCAGGAACCGGTCAAAATTTAGCTTATAGAAAATCATACTTTGAAAAAATCAATGGTTTTGAAACAGTAAAAGATCAGCTATCCGGAGATGATATGTATTTGGTACAATCAATTTCCAAAGTACAGAATGGGTTAATTAATATAGATCCCAATTCTTTTGTTACCACTCTTGGGGTAGGTACAATCTATGAATTTATCAATCAGCGTGTTAGGTGGTCATCTAATTCAAGAAATATTATTCAATCTAGACCTCTATTTTTCGTTTTTTTAGTTTCTGCTTTTTTGACCAATATTACTATTTTNTTTTATGCTATATTAGGAATCTCAGGATGGGGATTTGTATTTTTAATCAAATTTATTTTTGAAGGTTTAGTTATATATCTAGGAGGTAGGCTTTTTGAGACATCAATCAAGCCCGGTGTCTATATAATTTGGGCACTTATCCAGCCTTTTTACATTCCCATTATCGGCTGTCTGGGAATTTTTAATAAGTTCAAATGGAAACCATGAAAAGAGTATACAGTTTAACCATACTTTTTAATCTGTGCATTGGACAAAAATATGAAATATCTATTTGGGGTTTTCCAGTAGCTAATGTAGAGCAAACCATTAATGAATCAGGTAAAATTAAATTTTACACGTATAGCATAGGAGTTTTTGACTTGATATGGCCTACTAAGAATTACTATGAGGCCCAGCATGATACTAATTCTTACATTTTACAATCCTGGGGAAAAAAGATACAGCAAGGTGATTTCAAACAGAAATTGAATGCATATCTAGATTCTTCTGGAGTTTTAGTTTACGATAAAAAGAACAAAATTANTTTACCAGATTCGACAAGATCTATTCTGAATCTCCTATCCTTAATACAAACTATTGAAGCAGAAAGAATTGATACANAGTGGTTACCTTATGAACATGAAGGTATGATTGGAAATGCACGATTTCTTTGGGCTGATACTGTTAATGTTTGGAATGGTAATGATTCTATTTTTTGTGACTATTATCGTCTTGATCTTNAAATCATTGATAATACTACAAAAATAANTGCNCAGTCTGATTATTTTATGGAANAGATAGTAATAGAGGAAAATNTAAGAGAAATATGGGTTNCANACCAAATACCTAAAAGAATTATTCAAGCATCACTTAAAACCGCTTGGTTTCAAATTACAGCACGAATTAAGGAATAATAAACGCGATAAAAATTCATTTCTATTTGGACTTGTTTCTAAGGAAATTCAAATGAAAAACATTATATCAAAAATCTGTTATAGTATTATAGTTTTATCAATACTACTTCAAGCCCAAGAAAGAGATAAGGAAATCATTGGCAGTTGGGAATATCAAACTATGACCACTATTTACTTTAGTGAACCGAAAGAGATAATAACAACTGATAAAAGTAGTTATTATCAAGAAACATTTACATTTCGCAAAGATAGGTCATTCAGTGTTCGAGGAATTTATGAAGGTTTTGAAGATGCGGCATTGGGGATATGGGAAACAAATAACGGAGCATTAACTTTAAATATGAAAAAAGAAAAAACAATTGGTAAATATAAAATAAATGAAAATATCCTTACATTAATAATTGATGAAAAAGAAACAGATGAATACTACAGTTCTAACTCAGTTTTAAAGTATAAGAAAATGTTTANAGGTCCTAAAGCATACTAAACACTTTCTTCTAACATGAATCACAAATCATCATTTATAAAACTATACCAAAAACAAATTCTTGGTTGGATTATTGCAGTTATAGGAATCTGTACTTCTCTATATTTTGGTATTGATAAAAAGATTGTAGTATTTGTAACATTTGTAATTAGCATTTTTACACAGATGTTCGTTGGTCTCGGTGCTTTAATCGGGATGATACCTATTGTAGGCCCCATCATCATAAAAATTGTTTCTATCCCAGTATTTTGGTTTTTTAACGCCATGGGTTATGTGGTTTCAGGAATAGCAATCAAAAAGGGATATGCTACCGAATTGGCTAAAAGCAGAATTGTTACTCTTGGCCTCCTGATCGGAATTATCATTGGGTATATTTTGGGTCATATGATTCCCTTAAAATGAATGTTTTAATCCTACAGGGCCCTAATCTGAATTTGTTGGGTACAATATCCGCTGATAGTGGGAACCAACTNACTTTGGATAAATTAAATAAAGCCATTCGAAAGCATATCCATGGCAAAGAAATAAAACTCAAATTTTTCCAAACCCACAAGCAATTTCAATGTGTTAATTTTCTACAACGNAACCGAAATTGGGCTNATGGATTATTGATGATTCCAACATCTTGGGCAAAGTATGATTGGACAGTGGCAGACACATTAAATGTGATTAAAATTCCAACGTCCATGGTTTATTTTGAAAAGCCATTTTTTCTAGGTTGTAAAGAGACAGAGTCTATTTTAACAGGGAAATATATTAATTCATTCTCTGGGCAACCTATTGCAGCATGTATTAATGGTATTGATCATCTTTTATCTCAAAAAAGATGAAATTAAAAATACTATTATTTGGAGGCTCCATAATGCTTGCTCAATCAGCTGAGAGTCCTAAAAACTCAAGTCTCGCTGTTATAACTTCAATCACAGTAAAAAATAACAAAGAAAGCAAAAAAGAGATTTTTAATCCTAAGTGGGTTGACTCTCTTCAACTTGCTCTGCCATGTAAAAATATCAAAGTTCCTAAACAGTCTGGTTATCTTCCAAATGCACCTAGAGATAATCGAAGCGGTATTCATCGTGGTGTGGATTTTTTAGCAAATTGGGGAACAGCAGTGCATGCAGTTGCAAATGGTGTTGTCGTACGAGCAGATCATGGTTATATGGAAGTGCCTGCAAGTTTTAGAGTAAACATGCTGGAGGCTAGCAGAAAAGTGGGCTCCACGCCTTCTGATATATTTAATAATGTTTTATTAGGGNAAGCAATTTTTATTGATCATGGATTTGGTCTTGTTCCGGGGTTTAGAACCATTACAATTTATGCGCATTTATCCCACATTGAAAAAAATATCAAACCTGGAGTAAAAGTATCAGAAAATGAAGTAATTGGGAAGTCAGGAAATACTGGAATGAAAGCAAGCACATTAGGGACAAAAAAACAATCTCATCTTCATTGGGAAATGATACTGCAAAACAAGCAGCATGAAATATATCTTGGGCAAGGAATNCCTAACCCAGAATTATATGAAATGTTAAACCGAATTTTTAACTAATAGAANTTGGATTAATTTTATTTTTTTCTCCCAGCCCATTGTAGTTCAATTATGGGNACCCATCGTTCNACTAAGGGTATATAGGGNAGTAATCGCATATCGGAACCGTAAGGAAACTCTCCCATAANAAATTTATAACCNGTTATTAACCGGAAGNGATCTGATTTTCTCCAACTNAGAATAAGCTTATGTTCTATAGAATAATTCTTCCCTAACTGTTTTAAAGGAAATGCAGGCAATAGTCTGTAATCAATATCAACTAAAATTTCTATCATTGATGAAATACTTTTCTGTATATCTAATCCCATATGCATTCCCCAATTGTTATAATAAACGCCCAAACGATGATAGACGAGGGGCAGATCAATAGTGGAACGAGAATCCAAATCACCCATCACTAGGCCTAAGTCTAAACCACCATTTACAGTTAAATCCACCCCAGCTATATTATTAGATATAAGGAATGTACCAGAAAGACCAAGCATTGGTGGAATTTGAAATTCTGGAGAAATGAAACCCAAAATATCTTTCTTAGCAATCATATTGAGAAAAGGTGTTGGATAAACCAAGGAAGATTGAAATGCACTTGTGAAACTGCCAATTGGCTTGTAAGGCTTTTTCAAAGATAGATTAGGCATGACAAAAAACCATAATGGATATACGCTATATTCCAATTTATCTGAATAGCCATATCTAAATGGCTGAAACAAGCCTATTTCCCATCGTTTTTGAGGAAGCAAGTAAGCAGAGTGTGAATCCCAAATTTTGGTTTCTGCAATAAGATAACAGGAAAGAAGTATAGAAGGAATGATACGGCCCATTAATCACCTCCCATATTTATAATTGAGCTAACTGGCATATGATCACTTAGTACCCAGGCTGCTTGGTGCGTTCTGGATGCGCCATCTACCCAAGTTTTGTTCGTAAAAAGATAGTCCAATTTTCTATCATATTTAATATTATTAATTTCATAACTAGTACTCGGGCCATGGGTAAAATGACCAGGAAGATTTGCATCTGCCGAATCGATAGCTGCATTGTAAGAGTTATAAAGCGGAAGCAACAGATCAGGTTCACCATCAAAGTTTTCGAAATAGCTCCCCTCTTTATGATATTCTTCAGCACCTTCTGTGTGGTAATCATCTCCTTCACACATATCACTTTCACAAAAATCGGTAACCGATCCAGGTGGCACAGAATTGAGATCACCTCCGGTAACAAAATAATCACCATTATTATGAATAGTTGCTAGAGTTTGAACATATTTATCAATGTGCTGCTGTTTGGTATCATCTGTTGCAAAAGCTGTAGCATGGATATCCACAGCATAAAAAGATTTTCCTCCTTGTGATAATTCAGGGACCTTTGCTTTTAATATATTACGTCTTAAATAAAAATACTGAATTAACTCGTCCTGATCTGTTCTTAGCCTAAGTTGGATTCGTTCTGGATCTGTAAGTTTATATTTTGATAAAATAGCATTCCCAGCATCAACACGTCCAATGCCACCACTAGGTATATAATCGGCCTTCCACATGGAAGCGTAACACCCATAATTCATGTGGGTATTGTCCAAAAGATATTGAACCTGATCTATGTAGCCTGTTCTTTTCGATGATACATCCACTTCCTGCAACAACACAATATCAGCATTCATAGCATTAATGGAGTCTGCTATGTTAGACATTATTTTTTCAATGGAACCATCATCTAAAATAACACTATCACCACAGGAATCGCCAAAGAATGGAAAACGTCCAACACCAAAACGGATGTTCCATGTAATCACTTTTATATTTTCTCCACTATAAGCCACATTGGTCTTATCAGTAGCTTCATACATGACTGCATCAGATGAGTCTGGGAAGGTTGTAACGAATGGCTCACAGCACATGATAAACAGGGTAAAAAGTAATAATGTTTTTTTCATGTTTTTTTCTCTCAACGAATTAAAATTAAAACATTTTCTGGCGGACGTCCAATGACTGCCTGGTTGCCTTTAACAGCAATGGGACGTTGCATAATTTTTGGAAATTTCGCGATTGCTTCTGCCATTGTTTCATCATTATCAAGCTCATCACTCAAATTATTATCTTTGAATTCTACTTCATTCTTTCGCACAAAACCTGATGGAGGAAGGTTCAGTTTTTTAGAGATAGATAAGATTTCTTTTTTGTTTAAGGGTGTTTTTAAATATTCTATAATTTTGAAATCTATATTTTCTTCTTTGAGGAGCGACACGGCTCCCCTGCTTTTCCCTCACCTTGGATTATGATATAGGGTGAATTCAGACATATCTATTCCTTTATTTTTACTTTAAAAAAACAATGTTAGGTTATTATTAATAACTAAAATATAAAATAAGAAATAAGTGACCATTATGCTAAAAGTCTAATCTCTATCCTATAAACTTACAATTCTTATAGTTATTGTTTTATTTGGAGCATAAAAATATGTACTAAAATATAGACGCTTGATTATTACCATGTTCTAAATCAATATTTTCACCATCTCTTTGGGCTTTCACAGCTAATTGTGCCTGGCGTATGGGTTCGGGATGCCGGTAATGCGTGATACATTTCATAGTTAATTCCATAGCAGTGAAAAGATCCGATTTGTGCCCAACAGAAATAAATATAGGATTCTCATCTTCCTTTGCACGCAGAACAAGTCCCAGTTCTTGCTTGTTATCCTTAAGTGGTACATAGCATCCTTTCTCTATCGATAAATTATCATGGTATCCAACCAAAACCCGGTCTGCAACACCAATCGATGGTATATTAAATAAAACACCTAAGTGGCATGCTAAGCCAAACTTTCTGGGGTGGGCAAGCCCGTGAGAATGAAATAATATTACATCAGGCTGGTACTGGATTCTCTTCAGCAATGTCATCAAAGACGGTGCTTCCCGAAATGCCAATAGACCACGAACATAAGGGAATGTGGTTTCTTCTGATAGACTGTGACACTCTACTAATTCCATCGCTGGAAATTTTGAGACCACTAGTGCTACATGTACTGTATTGGTATTTGGATCATGAGATATAGATGTCCCACACACCAATTCAATATCATTTGGCAAAGGTTGAACTTCAACTTTATCACGCAAATTGAGCTGAATTGCAGATGCTTCTTCAGGAGAAACATTCCAGGAATGGAAACGAGTAGGCTTCATTTTTTAAATCTAAGCAAAGATTTTTAAAAAAGAAAATATGCGGGAATTGTTGAATGCGTTATTTTGATGTTTATTCATACCTTAAGTTGCACTTAATTTCTTAATTATACGCATGACCCATTTAACCATATCACTTCATCTTTTAGTTTGCATAGCTTATGCGAATCTGGAAAAAGAACTGCAAATGCAATTCATTCTAGCAGAGTTCGGTGATACCATCACAGTGCCGGATGGTGTCCATCTAATTTTAGGTACTTTATCAATTGAAGGAAAAGAAAATTTGTTTATTCGTGGATCCGGCATGGATAAATCCATCCTGCAGTTTTCCAATCAAGAAGAAGGAGCGCAAGGCATCAGCATTACTAATTCCAAAAATATAACATTGGAAAATTTTACAGTTCAAGATTCAAAAGGTGATGCTATTAAGGTTCAATATACGGATGGAATTGTTTTCCGTCACTTAAAAACAGAATGGACAGGAGGTCCCAAACCTACCAATGGAGCCTATGGACTATATCCAGTGCAATGTAATAATGTGTTAATTGAACATTCACTTTCGATCGGTGCTTCTGACGCCGGAATTTATGTGGGTCAGTCTAATGAAATCATTGTGCGCTATAACACTGTTTTTGATAATGTGGCTGGTATTGAAATTGAAAATTCAAATAATGCAAAAGTCTACGAAAATCATACCTATAATAATACGGGGGGTATTCTTGTATTTGATTTACCTGATCTGATACAGAAAAAAGGCGGGAATATTCATGTTTTTAATAACCTGATTGAATCCAATAATTTATTCAATTTCGCACCCCCGGGTAATATTGTTGGAAAAGTACTCCCGGGTACAGGAATTATGATTTTAGCCTGCAGAGATATATATATTTACCGGAATACAATTCGAAATAATAAAAGTGTAGGAACTGGTGTGGTCAGTTATTTCATGACAGAAGAAACAATTAAGGATTCTCTATATAATCCTTACACAGCAGATATTCATATATATAATAATGTTTATGAGCGATGGCCAGGATTCCCCACCTTAGATTATGACATTGGAAAATTATTAGCAATTAAATACGGAAGGAACACACCAGATATTATTTATGATGGTATGCAAGATCCAAAAATAACAGCAGGGCTATGTATTCAAAATAATGGGCGCGCTAGATTTACAAATCTAGATATAGAACACAATTTTAAAGAATGGTATTCACCATTTATTTCTAGTTTTTCGGAAGACCTATCTCCACATCATTGTGGTAGTGAACACCAATTGGTCTTAGAAGTAAAAAAATGATTATTTTTTTGAGAAAAGTGCATCGCTTTACTTTTTCTCTTGTTCTGTTTTCCCTTCTTTCTGGAATAAGTCCACTTAAATATGCAAAGCCTAAATTATCTGATTATAATTTCTTTGAAGGACGGATAGCACAACACCAGCCAGCAGATGGCATAGTCCCATATAATATATCAGCTCAATTATTTTCTGATTATGCTCTAAAATCTAGATTTATTGTTTTACCAGCCGGTGAACAATTGATCTACCAAATAGACGGTTCCTTTGATTTTCCAATTGAGTCCATACTGATTAAAACATTTTATTTCCCTGCTGATTTAAGATATCCTGAAGAAAATATTCGTCTCATGGAGACAAGGCTACTTATTCATACTCCCAATGGCTGGATGGGCTTCCCCTATATTTGGGATGAAGAGCAGTCAGATGCATTCTTAGAAATTGCCGGTGACAGAATGGATGTGTCATTTACTAATTTTGCAGGAGAAAAAGTCAATTTTAAATATAGTGTCCCCAACTTCAATCAATGTAAAGGTTGTCATGTCAGTCACAATAAAATGGTACCTATTGGACCAAAAGTAAGACTACTAAATAATGACTATGATTATGGGCATGAGATAATGAATCAACTACAGAAATGGTCAGAATTAGATATGATAAAAGGGCTGCCTCCAATTTCTGAATTGCCTTATACGCCCGATTATGATAATCACGAAGATGGAACTGTTGCTGAACGAGCGCGGGCCTGGATTGATATTAACTGTGCCCATTGCCATCGGTTTGGTGCTCCAGGAGAAACATCAGGTTTATTTTTGAATGTTGAAGAAACTGATCCAACAAAATTAGGGATCATGAAACCACCTATTGCAGCAGGACGAGGCTCGGGTGATATGAAATACACCATTGTACCAAGGCATCCAGATAAATCAATAATGCTTTATCGAATAGAATCAACAGACCCTGGAATCATGATGCCTGAACTGGGCAGAAAACTGGTTCATAAAGAAGGTGTAGAGCTTGTTAAAAATTGGATTAGAAAAATGCAAGATTAATACATACGCGTAAATGCATACTATATTTCTTCAAATACACCTGTTTTTTTATTTTTTTCTACTTTATCCCAATTAAAATATCGCCCATTCATTGCAATATATACACCATGGGGTAAGGCTTGAGCTAAGGCTAAGGCACTGCCGCAATTAAATAAACCATCGCTACTGCCAAATTTGTATGGTATCATTGCACCGGTGAGTATAATTGTTTTATTCAAATTTTCATTTGCAATAGTCCGAGCAGTTTGCGTCATTGTATCTGTGCCATGAGTAATGATAATTTGATCCTCCTCTATCTTATTACAATTATCAAGAATTAACTTTCTATCTTCATCGGTCATATCCAAACTATCGATAAGCATTAATGTTCGAACTTTCACCTTTAGTTTAGATCTTCCGAGAGCTAATATTTCACGCAAGTGCGTATCTTTAAAATAAAGTTCCACCGGTTATTAAAATTCGAACTGGCATAACCTGTTGACCTTAGATCATTGTACAAACATCCCGAAAGGATTTTTTGTTTAGCTCTGGGACTTCTGCATCGTGAGCCGGTAATCCCACTGGTATAAGTAGGACAGCTTTTTCATTTTCTGGCCTGTTTAATATTCTTTCCAAAAAACCCATTGGGCTTGGAGTATGTGTTAATGTCGCAAGTCCAGCATTATGCAAAGCCACTAATAAAAACCCAGAAGCAATACCCACCGATTCATTGACATAATAATTCTTTCTTTTACCATCATCTCCTAAATCATAACTCTGTTTAAATACCACAATTAAATATGGTGCTATTTCTAAAAATGGTTTATGCCAATCTGTTTCAAACTGATTTAAATCTTCTAACCAATAATCTGGTGCTCTATGTTTATAAAATTCTTTTTCTTCTTTTTCTGCTGCAGTTCTAATTTCTTTTTTTACTCCAGGATCTTGAACGATTACAAAATGCCATGGCTGCTTGTTTGCTCCTGATGGTGCAGAAGATGCAGCTTTAATGGCATTTTTTATAATTTCTAATGGAATCGATTTATCTGAAAAATCCCGTATGGTTCTTCGTTGCATTAAATGATTTAAAAAAGATGTAGATCGAGATATCATATCTGGTTCAGGTAAGGTTGTAAATCTTAACTTTTGAAAGGACATAGTTTAAAACATAATGGTTTTTATACGTTCAATTTACACATGGTTTTTGAATGCGCACTTTTGAAATTCTAACGTTGATTTTAACAATTGGCGCTTTAACTGCTTTATTGTACCATAAAGATAGGCGAATCTTTCTTTACCTGATTTTTGGTGCTATACTAACGATCCTGATGCAGTTTTTTATAGAAGGCATCAGATGGCAATTTACTTTTATTATATATTTTCTACCGGCAATGTATATTACTCACAAATTACAAGCGAAGGAGATTAATGTTACAACAAAATCATTGTTAATGAGTTGGTTAATTCTTGCGGGTTCTATTCTTTGGATTATACCAGTTTTTAATTTACCAAGCCCCGGTGGCAAATATTCAATAGGAACAGAAGTACATCATTGGATTGATTCAAGCAGAGCAGAGTTGTTTACAGAAAAAAAATCCGATTTTCGCCAAATTATGATCCAAATTTGGTATCCTGCAGATCTTAAAAGTGAAAAAAAGACAGAACCCTATATGGACTATATTGAATTGAGAGCTAAAACCTTAGCTAGAGCAGGAGGTATTCCTGAGTTTTTTCCTAAACATTTAAATTATATTTCCACTAATAGTCATTTAAATGCAACGGTTATAATCTCAAAGTTTAAATTACCTATCCTAGTGTTTTCTCACGGGATAACTGGGTCTCGCCATTTACACCAAGCCCTTTACGAATATTTGGCAAGCCGGGGGTTCGTTATAGCGGCCCTAGATCATAGCTACGATGCCAATTTAACTATTTTCCCAGATGGCAGTATGGCTGATTATCGTTCAAACATTACTGGGCATCCAGATAGTCTCGCTCTGCGTAAAATGCAAATAAATACTCGTGGTAAAGATATATCTTTTATCATTAATCAAATGAAAAAAATTCAATTAGGTCAAATTGAATCTAATTTAAATAGCCGGTTGGATATGGATAAGATAGCGGTTGGCGGCCATTCATATGGTGGCGCAACAGCGCTAGTTTCATCCTTTTGGGATCCAAGAATCAAGACTTGTCTTGGACTAGACCCTTGGATAAGTCCTGTACCAAAGGTTATTTTAAATTCAGGATTGAAAATTCCACAACTTTTTTTGATGAGACCGAGTTGGCATAATTCTGATTATCCAAATAATTATAAGACACTGGATACATTGATTTTAAATTCTCAAGAACAGTATCATCGATACATTATCAAAGAATCAGAACATTTAGATTTTTCAGATGTCCCCATATTTTCTCCAATTATTCACTGGGTAATGCGAGATGTGAGTCACTTAACCACTGATATTTCGATAGATTTACTTAATAATATAGTCTATGAGTATTTAAATGTTTATTTGCTAGGCCTGTCAGATTCAAAATTTTATTCTTTGTTAAATCATATTAACTTAGAGCAAGTTCAATGATCAGAAAAACAATCCGGATCACATTGGGAATATTCCTTTTGATAGTTGGATTGATTGGTGGTTTGATTCCAGTTTTTCAAGGCTGGATGTTTGGTATTCCCGGATTAATTATCTTGGCAGATTATTTTCCACCAGTAAAGCGCGTGCTGGAATGGGCAAAAAAGAAATCCGGATTAAATAAAAAAGATTTTTAATAGCGGTTTTTTTAACATTGTTATCTCTATAATATTCGAATAATATTTACTCTATTTTTCGTGACTTTTGTCGCTACCACACCAAAGCAACCTAAGGCAATACGTGTCTTCCAATAAGTATAATATTACTGTAATTGTCGGCGCACAATGGGGCGATGAAGGCAAAGGTAAGATTACAGATTTCTTTGCTGGAGAATCCGATTACGTAGTCCGTTTCCATGGTGGAAATAATGCCGGCCATACCATCATTGTTGATGGAGTCACTTTTAAACTTCATCTTATTCCATCCGGGATTGTGTACGGTACACCAATTTCAATTATTGGCAATGGTGTGGTAGTAGATCCGAAAGTACTATTGGATGAGATTGACTATGTAAAAGGAAAAGGGGTTGATCCAAAGCTGATGGTTAGCGACCGCGCACATGTGATTATGCCTTACCACGTTTCTCTTGATGGTGCATTATCAGGACACCAAGGACAACTGGCAGCTGGTAGCACTAATCGGGGAATTGCACCGGTGTACGCCGATAAAATGTTTCGTAACGGTATCCGCATGATTGACCTTTTAGAACCGGATGTATTCCGGGAAAAACTGGAAAAGGGATATAATTTCGCAAAAGGATTAATCGAAAAATCACTGGGCAAGCTTCTTGAAATGAACCAAGAAGATATTTTTAGTGCTTATATAGAGCATGGAAAACAGCTGGAAGAATATATTTGTGATACATCTGTAGAATTGCACAAGGCACACCAGTCTGGTAAATCCATTTTATTCGAAGGCGCTCAAGGTATCAGCCTTGATGTAGATCATGGCATTTATCCTTTTACCACTTCTTCGAATACAGCCGCCGGCCATATTTCTACTGGTACTGGTGTCAGTTTCAGGGATATTAGCCGTATCATCGGTGTGGTAAAGGCCTATGTGAGCCGTGTGGGTGAAAGTCCATTGCCATCGGAGATTCTAGGTGAGGATGCTGAAATCTTACGAGAAAAGGGTAGTGAATACGGAACGACTACTGGCCGTCCGCGGCGTGTGGGTTGGCTGGATCTGGTACAAGTCCGGCAGGCTGTTCGTGTGAATGGCCTCACCGAAATAGCTCTTACCAAATTAGATGTATTAAATGGCTTTGAGAAATTACTTGTTTGTATTGCCTATGATGTAGATGGTACCCAGGTCACAGAAATGCCAGCCAGCCTAACGGCTTACCGCAAAGCTAAACCTATCTATAAAACATTGAATGGCTGGGGAACACTAACGGGAAATATCTGGGAAAAAGGATATCATGCTCTCCCTCAGACTTTACAGAATTATATAGATTTTATTGAACATGAAGTGGAGTGTCCAGTAAAAATTGTATCTGTAGGCCCCCAGCGCCATGAAACGATAACTCGATAATGCCCTTTACACAGGAACTTGTTGATTTCAACGGGCTCAATGATGAAGCTATCAATAGCAGACTACATGATCTGAACATTCCCCTTTCCGCTGAAGAAGCTCTTAAAATTCAAAATAATATGCTAGGGCGTGCTCCATCTTTGGCGGAGCTTATTCTATTCTCCATCCAAGGGTCTGAACACTGCTCCTATAAAAGTAGCCGCATCCATTTAAAGCAATTTACTACTAAAGGACCCGACGTAATCCTTGGTGCCAAAGAAGATGCGGGCGTGGTAGCGGTTGCAACCGATAATGAAGGTCACCGATGGTGTGTGGCCATGAGCCACGAATCACACAATCACCCATCCCAAATTGTTCCTTACGAAGGAGCGGCTACTGGCGTTGGCGGGAATGTCCGGGATGTCTTGTGTATGGGCGCAGAGGTGATTGCCTGCACCGATTCTTTTCGCTTTGGAGAAATTAGTAGTAATAAAACTAAATGGATTCATGACGGCGTGGTGGCAGGCGTCGCTGGCTACGGTAATCCATTAGGTATTCCAAACATTGGTGGAGACATTTATTACCATAAAGGATATAATGAAAATTGTTTAGTCACTTTAGTTACATTGGGTATAGTTCGCGAAGACCACATCCTTCATTCCTACGCCCCGAAGGATGCTGATGGCTATGACCTAATTCTCATTGGTAAGCCTACCGATAATAGCGGATTTGGCGGTGCAAGTTTTGCATCTCTAGAACTAGAAGAAGATAAAAAGGAACAAAACAAGGGTGCTGTTCAGGAACCTAACGCTTTTCTGGAGCGCCATCTATTAAAATCATCTTACGCCTTATTTGATATCCTAAAAGAAAAGGAACTAGTCCATAAAATGGGTTTTAAGGATCTAGGGGCTGGTGGTGTTGCCTGTGCCAGCGTCGAACTGGCAGAAACATCGGGGTATGGTTCTGAAGTGTGGATGGACAAAATTCATATTGGTATGGAAAACCTCCATCCATCGGTTTACCTGTGTAGCGAGACCCAAGAGCGTTTTATGTGGGTGTCACCTCCGGAGGTGACACCAATGATACTAGATCATTATAATAATGTATTTAACCTGCCCGGCGTGAGTAAAGGTGCACAGGCATCTGTCATAGGCAAAATCCGCAGAGATGGTCAGTATATTGTTCACAGCGGTGATGAAGAAATTATCAACGCCCCAGCATCAGAAGTAACTAAAGGCTTTTTATACGATCGCCCTTACGAAGCACGGCAACAAAAATTTACAGAACCAGAGATTGTGGAGGGTTTCGATTATAATGAAATAATGCTGAAAATTTTAGCCCATGAAAATATGGCCAGCCGTGAGCCCGTTTTTGAAACGTACGACAAACAGGTTCAGGGAAGAATCTATACCGAAACAGGTCTAGCTGATGCAGGAGTCTTGGCTCCCTTTAATTCTGAAAATTATCCGGAAGAACTTCGTAATGTAGGTATAGCACTTTCTACAGATAATAATCCACGCCATGGCCTAATAGATCCATATTGGTGTGGGGTGAATGCTGTTGTAGAAGCTATGCGTAATGTTGCAGCTGTGGGCGCCACACCACATGCTATTTCAGATTGTCTATGTTTTGGCAACCCAGAGAAGCCTCACCAGATGTGGGAGTTTGTAGAAAGTGCCAGGGGCATTGCTGATGCCTGCCATACAATTACACTGAAAGATAACCCTCATGACGCCACACCCATTATTGCAGGAAATGTCAGTTTTTATAATGAATCAAAAAACGGGGCCATTCCTCCTAGTCCTATTGTAAGCTGTCTGGGTCGTATAAAGGATGTGCGTCGTACTGTACCTATGCATTTTCAAAAAAAGGATTCTGTGATTTTAATGATTGGCGAACGGAAAGATGAGCTGGGGGGGTCGGTGTATTATTCTCTCTATGATGAGCTGGGAGCACAAATACCGAAGCCTGATTTGAATGAAGTAAAAAACCAGATATTTGCGATTACCGACTGTATTGATCAAGAGTTGTTTTTGTCATGCCATGATATTGCTGATGGTGGAATTTCATCAGCTCTCGCAGAAATGACTTTTGGAAAGAATATCGGCTGTAAAGTGCATATTGAAAGTGACCTTTCCCTTGTCAAGGTTCTGTTTTCTGAAACAGGTGGCTTTTTAGCAGAAACGCATCAAGGTAATATTGAAAAAGTCCAAGCTATTTTTTCAAACTATGGTGTGAGACCTTTTGATATAGGAACTACCGGTGGTACAACAATTAACATCAATAAAACGGTGAATCTTGCGGTTCTTGATGCAGTGGAAGCTTGGGCGCATGGTTTGCGTGATAAGCTATGAGCAAGCTGGACTACAAATCAGCTGGCGTTGATATTGATGCCGGCAATGAAGCAGTTAATCGCATCAAAGATGGCGTAAAGTCCACTTTTACATCTAATGTGCTTACTAGTCTTGGCAGTTTCGGTTCCCTGTATGATCTTAAATCTATTCTTAATGGTTACAAGAATCCTGTCATGGTGCAAAGTATTGACGGTGTAGGTACTAAGATCATCATTGCCAGAAAGCTAGGCAAATTCGATACAATTGGCATTGATCTGTTAAGCGCCTGCGCCAATGATATTTTAGTCATGGGTGCCCGACCACTCACTTTTTTGGATTATATTGCAAACGACAAACTAAATCCGACAATTATTGAAGAGATTGTATCTGGAATGGTGAAAGCCTGTCAGGATACAGGTGTTTCTTTGGTGGGTGGAGAAACAGCAGAAATGCCTGACACATATCTGCCTGGCGAGCACGATTTAGTAGGCGTTATTACTGGAGTTGTTGAAAAAGATAACATTATTAACGGCAAAAAAATTGTGCCTGGTCATTCGGTCTTGGGGTTGCCTTCTAATGGATTACACACCAATGGATATTCCTTTGCCCGAAAACTCTTTTTTGAAATTGGCGGATATGATGTGAATGACCCCATTCCTGGATTGGATAAGTCTGTTGGGTTGACTTTGCTTGAGCCCCATATTAATTATACAAAGCATGTATTTGCAACGCTTGATGCCGGAGTTGATATCAAAGGGGTTGTCCACATCACCGGCGGCGGATTGGTAGAAAATATGCCACGCATTTTACCGGATGGCTGCGGAGTAGAAATTCAAAAAAGATCTTGGCCAATCCTACCGGTTTTTGATGTGATGCAAACCATCGGTAATGTAGATGAAGATGAAATGTTTCGTACTTTTAATATGGGTATTGGAATGGTCTTTATTGTGGATGCAAACGATGTGAAATTAGTGAAAGATGCGCTGAAAGAATTAACTCATATTTATGATATAGGTACCATAGTAGCTGGAAGCAGTATAGTGAGCTTCAAATGAAACGAATATTATCATCATTGTTAGTATTAATTATTGTGTTTTGTGTGCTTTTTGCCACGAGTAACAATGTACCATTACAATATAAATTAAAAATGCATAAAGATGTTGGAGAAAAACCGCCTGTGTTATTCTTATTACATGGATACGGGAGCAATAAAAATCAATTTAATGATGTAATTGACATTATTGATGATCGGTTTCTTGTTGTATCCATAGAAGCACCTTATGGATTTATGTTGGGCTTTTTAAATAGATGGTATGAGTTTAACATTATTGATGGAGATACTGCATCCAATCAGACACAGATCGAACATAGTAAACAAAGAATACTCTCTACTATTGACACAATCAACAAACAATACAATTATGATATTTCTAATGTATTTATAGGTGGCTTTAGCCAAGGAGGGATTATGGCCTTTAATTTGGGCCTATCCCATCCAGAATATTTTGCAGGTATCTTTGCTCATAGTGCACGTATTCCAATTAAATATACATTAAGAAACTCTGAAGATGATTATAAAGATCTGAATGTTTTGATTTTGCATGGAACAGAAGATAGTTTTAGTAAAAAATGGTCAATACAGGCAAAAGTCTTTTTTGATCGACTGGGGGCTAATGCAGAATACTTTGAAGATTCTATTGGTCACGAAATGAGTAAAAAAACAATAACAAAAATATATAGTTGGTTAAATAGTTCTCTGTGAGCTCTATGGCAAAAATTGCAATCATTCAATTCCCTGGTTCCAATACAGAACGTGAAACAATCATGGCTTGCCACCGCGTGGGATTGAACCCAATTGAATTTCTATGGAATGAGCAGGCCGAAAAACTATCAGATTTTCATGGTTATATAATTGTGGGCGGATTTGCCTATGAAGACCGCTCCCGTGCCGGCGTTATTGCGGCCCTGGACCCCATCATGAAGAAGATCAAAATTGAGGCAAATAAAGGGAAGCCAGTACTTGGCATCTGCAATGGAGCCCAGATTCTGGTAGAAAGCAAGCTCGTCCCCGGGATGGCAAATCACCGAGTCGGATTGGCACTCACAGATAACAAGCGGGTAAAAGGTGGCCATGTTGTGGGTGTGGGTTATTACAATACCTGGGCTAATCTACAAATGTCTATTGCACCTGAACGCTGTGCATTTACACGTCATTTAAAGACTGGTGACTTTATTAATATACCGCTAGCCCATGGCGAAGGACGTTTTATCATTCCAGAAGAATTATTGGAAAAAATGATTGCTAATGAGCAAACCGTTTACCGCTACTGCGATGACAACGGAAACGTGATGGATGAGTTTCCTACGAATCCCAACGGATCTATGTATAACCTAGCTGCTGTATGCAATACGCAGGGAAATATTATGGCCATGATGCCTCATCCGGAACGAACGGATAACGGAGATGTTATTTTTTCTTCTATGAAAGAGTTTATTGAACTTGGAAATCCGATCACAAAACATAAATTATTCTATGACCGTCCCCAATACGAAGTGCAAGAACATATAGCAAACCCGAAGGCAACAGAATGGGTGATTGATATGATTATTACCGATAACGAAGCAGCGTCAGTACATAATGCACTAAATCAACTTGGTCACGATGTCACCATTTCCCGCCAGACTCATTGGGAAATTTCTACCAGTGGCGACCGGGATGCAAATTTAAAACGCATTGATGCCACAGGAGAGCTTTATAATTCAAACAAAGAATTTATCAGTCAAACAAAAGCAGATAAAAACACAGTGTCTTTTTTAGTGCGCCAGAAAGAAGATATGCATGGGCGTGCAAAATTTGAATCCCTTACAGAACGGTTTGAAATTCAAGAACTTACCAAATTAAAGCGTGGCGTCATATGGAATGTATCCGTAAATAGCGGTAATTTAAACACTGTTTTACAAGACATATTAAACACTAACATACTATACAACCCACTATCTCATGAATGCTATCGAATCAACTAAACACTACAAAGACCGCATCGAGGCGGAATTAAATAATACCCTCACTAAAACAAATCTTCCCAGTGGTTCCAAAAAGACCGGCAAGGTTAGAGACCAATATAACCTGGGAGATAAAATTGCGTTAATAACCACGGACCGACAAAGTGCTTTTGACCGCGTGCTGGCTGCTATTCCCTTTAAGGGACAGGTCCTTAACCTAACTAGCGCCTGGTGGTTTGATCAGACAAAAAACATTATTCCAAACCATGTGCTTCATGTGCCAGACCCCAATGTAACATTGGTAAAAACATGCGATGTTTTCCCCATTGAATTTGTGGTTCGCGGATATATTACAGGTAGTACCAGCACATCGCTGTGGACGGTTTATAATAATGGTGATCGACAATATTGTGGTAATGTTCTACCAGAAGGGCTTAAGAAAAACCAAAAACTAGATACTAATATGCTTACACCGACTACAAAGGAGGAACACCATGACCGGCCCATTGCACCGGCAGAGATTGTGAGCGAAGGATGGATGAACCAGAAAGATTGGGATTACTGCAGTCAGAAGGCGCTGGAACTTTTTACCTTCGGCCAGCAGAAAGCAGCAGAACACGGCATGATCTTGGTAGATACTAAGTATGAAATGGGACGAGACGCCGATGGAAATATTGTGTTGATTGATGAAATCCATACTCCAGATTCCAGCAGATATTGGATTGCTGAAACCTACGAACGACGTATTTCCGAGGGGCAGGAGCCTCAAAATATTGATAAAGAATTCCTACGCCTGTGGTTCGTGGATAATTGTGACCCCTACAACGATGAAACATTGCCGGAGGCCCCGACTGATTTGGTCATTGAACTTTCCAGTCGCTATATATATCTCTACGAAACCATTACCGGGGTCGCCTTCCCTTTTCCAGATGCCGGTAAGGAAGTACAGAAACGCATTAACACAAACTTAAAGGATGAATTATGAAAACAGTGATTATCATGGGTTCAACATCAGATGAACCCCACGCGAAAAAAATTACTGACAAACTGGATGAATACGGAATTGCATGGGAACAGCATGCAGCATCAGCACATAAGGAGCCTCTGAAAGTTCTGGATATCTTAAATGCTAATAAAGATAATAAAGATATTGTGTATATCACTATCGCCGGACGATCCAATGCCCTGTCCGGATTCGTGGCTGCCAATTCTGCATTTCCCACCTTAGGCTGTCCGCCTTTTTCAGATAAGGCGGATATGCTGGTGAACATTCATTCGACTCTGCAAATGCCCAGCAATACACCGGTACTTACTGTGGTTGATCCAGGTAATTGTGCGTTAGCTGTTAAACGCATTTTTGGTGTCTAATCGACTCAATGCAATTTCACCACTTGATGGACGTTATAACAATAGCGTAGAGGACCTTTCTGCATACTTTTCTGAATCTGCTCTTATGCAATACCGTTTAAAAGTGGAGATAGAATATATCATAGCCTTGGGCCATGAAAAGAGCATTCAAGAACTATCGCCATTTTCCAAAGATGAACAGGCCCGCCTACGGAATATCTATAAAAACTTCAACACTGCTGCTGCAGAAAAAGTAAAGAATATTGAATCAACAACTAATCACGATGTGAAAGCAATTGAATATTACATACAGGGCAGAATTAAACAATCCATCCATCCCTGGATCCATTTTGCTCTGACATCGGAAGATGTGAATAATTTATCCTATTCGCTCATGTGGCAGGATGGATTAAAACAAGTGTATCTACCAGCACTGCAAGCGATAAATAAGTATTTAAAGAGACTGGCTCGTAAGTACAGGAATGTTCCCATGCTCTCTTTGACACATGGCCAACCGGCCACCCCCACTACATTTGGTAAAGAACTGGCAGTGTTCTACGGTCGGCTCGATCGACAAATCAAAAAAATAAAAACTCATTCTCTGATGGGGAAATTTGGCGGTGCTACCGGCACCTGGTCTGCCCATGTGGCTGCATCTCCAAAAACAGACTGGCCACGATTTGCATCCAGATTCATTAAATCATTCGGGCTTGAACCAAATCTTATCACTACTCAGATTGAAGACCATGATTCTTTAGCAGAAAGTTATCACCAGATCGTACGTGTAAACTCTATTCTGACTGACCTGTGCCGTGATATTTGGGCTTACATAAGCCGGGGAGTATTGATGCAAAAAAAGGTAGCTGGCGAAGTAGGCTCTTCCACAATGCCCCATAAGATTAACCCCATTCAATTCGAGAATGCGGAAGGGAACATGGGGATTGCCAATGCTTTATTAAATCACCTAGCGGTAAAACTACCCATCTCAAGCATGCAGCGCGATCTCACAGATTCTACCACTCTGCGTAATCAGGGTGTATCTCTAGGGCATTCTTACTTAGCTCTTAAAAATATTTTAAAAGGTTTGGGAAGAATTACAATTAATAAAATACAGATGGGGAATGAGCTAGATAACCACTGGGAAGTGCTGGCAGAAGCAGTACAGACCATTTTGCGAAAATCAGGGAAACCAAACGCTTACGAACAATTGAAATCACTGACTCACGGACAAACCATCAATGCTGAATCCATGGCAGAATTTGTGTCGGGATTGAATATCTCTAAGGAAGATAAGAATATTCTATTATCCTTATCTCCCAAAACATATGTAGGCATTGCCCCTAAACTAGTGGATCTAATCTAATGTGCGGAATCGCCGGAATATTTTCTCATAAACCTGTTGCCGCTGAGCTTTACGATAGTATAATTCACCTACAGCACCGAGGACAAGACGCCGCTGGCATCATGACTTATGACGACCGAATGCATAAAGAGAAAGGGGTCGGCCTGGCCAAAGAAATTTTCAATAAAGAAAACATGCAGCTTCTAACGGGGAACATTGGTATTTCTCACAACCGCTATCCTACTCACGGCGGATTTAGTCATGGAGAGGTCCAACCTTTTTGGACATCAGTTCCTTACGGTATTGCACTAGCCCATAACGGCAATTTAACAAACTATAATGAGATGGCTTCTGAAGTAACAAAAAAAGAAACAAGGTACCTAAATACAACCAGTGATTCAGAAGTGCTATTGCATTTATTTGCTGACGCATTGCATAAAGATATGCCTCCCCAAACTAGTGAAGAATTCTTTGAACTGCTATGTGAAGCAGTCAAAAATATTTTTAATAAAGTAACGGGGGCATATTCCGTTACATGTATTATTATTGGCAAAGGACTTGTTGTTTTTAGAGACCCCCAGGGGATTCGTCCTCTGGTTAAGGGGCAGCGATCGAATGGTAATGGCAGAAAAGATTATATTTTTGCTTCCGAAAACACCATGTTTTATGCACTAGGATATGAGCCCACCGGAACTGTACTGCCCGGTGAATTAATTTACGTGGATGAAAGTGGACAGGTTTTCAACAAGCGCCTAATAAAGAAGGAATTCAATCCCTGCATTTTTGAATATGTATATTTTGCCCGCCCTGATTCCACCCTGAATGATGTGAGTGTATACAGGGCACGCCTGCGCATGGGGCAAAATCTGGCAGAAGCCTGGCAAAAAAAATATCCAAATAAAATACCGGATATTGTGATACCTGCACCGAGCACGGCCAATACCGCTGCACTATCCTTTGCTCATGAACTTGGTGTTCGTTATTCGGAAGGCCTGTACAAAAACACGTTCATCGGCAGAACCTTTATTATGCCAGGGCAAGCGGAACGGAAAAAATCTGTAAAATACAAGCTGGTACCTCAGGAATTAGAAATCAGAAATAAAAAAGTCATGATCATGGATGACAGCATTGTCCGAGGGAATACCAGTTGGGAGATCGTTCGTATGCTTAAAGATTTCGGGGCAAAGGAAGTCTATTTCGCTGTGGCTTGCCCTCCTGTGAAATCGCCTTGCTTTTACGGCGTGGATATGCCTACCAAGGATGAACTTATCGCAGGAAATATGACAGAAGATGCCATTGAAGCATATATGGAAGTGGATGCCCTGCTCTATCAAACCATCGATGATCTTGTGGAGGCAGTAACCCGCAGAGGGGATCATCACATTGACCGACCATGTATGGCCTGCCTGGACGGAAATTACGTGGCTAACGATATTGATGCAGCCAAGGTAGTTGAAATGGAAACCATGCGTGTGAATGATCGCAATACGGGAAACCCGATTACTTAGGACATCCTTTGCAAATAATCAATCTTTCTGAAAAACTCGAAAAAATTTCGGATCACTGGACACCAAAGGTAATCGCTGAAATGAATGATTATCAGTTCAAACTTGCAAAGGTGGATGGTGAGTTTATCTGGCATGCTCATGAAGATACGGACGAAGCATTCATTGTACTGGATGGTGAACTGAACATTGAATTCCCTGATAAAACCGTAACACTGTCAAAGGGTGAAATGATTGTTGTTCCCAAGGGTATGAAACACAAACCGGCAGCACAGAACGAATGCCAGATTATGATCATAGAACCAAAAGGGGTAACCAATACTGGAGACGCTGGTGGTTCACTCACAACTGAGAATGATGTCTGGATTTAAAATGTACCCTAGCTTTATTTGAGTTAGTCAGAAGCTACGTGTTCTTTTTACCTAATCGTAAACACTGGCAATATATTATTAACCTCCAATGCCAATCGGCGAAAAATAAACCAATATTAATATCAAGATGAGAACAATTACTACAGAATGGATTAAATCTGAATTAGCCCAACTTTGTTGTGACAATTTTTTATCTTCCTGTGTCACTGTGCCAAAAGTGAGCCCCTGTAATTTGTCCAGATTAGGTTCAGGAGTAAATAGACTTACCACTATCAATATTATGACTGAAAATAAAAATGAGAAAATTGCAAAATAGAGAAAATTAAGCTCTGCAACGCTGAGCCAAAAACCAGATGAAAGAGTTTCCTTCTTTATCTCTAGAAAAAGGCGCAGCATCCCAGCTGAAAAACCACTTATCAAGGTAGCCAGAGCACCGTTTGCATTGATTCTTTTCCAAAATATCCCAAGTAAAAATACTGCTGCAATTGGTGGTGCTATATATGCCTGAACACTTTGCAAATATTTGTATAGCCCACCACTGCTGACAACTTTCATTAAAGGTATCCACAATATTCCAGTTAACACCACAATACCTGTAGCTAGTCGGCCAACAAATACTAGCTTTTTTTCTTCAACATTTGGATTAAGTTTTTTATAAATATCCATTGTAAATAATGTGGAACAAGAATTGAAAACTGAAGAAAGAGAACTCATCAAAGCAGCTAAAAGTCCGCCAGCTACCAGACCACGGATACCAGAGGGTAAAAGGTCTCTAACAAGCATTGGGAAAACTTGATCAGATGATCCATAGCTCATTTGACCTGATTTAGATAGGGCATAAGCAATTAACCCTGGGATAAAAAACATAAAAATAGGTAATATCTTTAAATATCCTGCGAAAATGGTCCCTCTTCTTGCCTGTGTTTCATCCCTCGCTGATAAAACTCTTTGTACAATATATTGATCTGTACACCAATACCAAATACCTATAATCGGCGGAGCAAAAACCATACCGATCCAAGGAAAATCCGGATGGTCTGCTGGCAGAAACATGTTAAAATGTGATGCTTCGATTCCAGAAACTAAATTATTCCAGCCTCCAATCTTTATTAAGCCCAAAACAGTAATGGTTGCTGATCCTACTAATAAGACTATGGCCTGAATTGCATCAGTATAGATTACTGCTCTTAATCCGCCAAGGACAGTATATAGGCCTGTCAATATAACGATTGTAAGTGCTCCCGACCAAAATTCAATACCCATTAGAGTTTGAAAAACAACAGCCCCGGCATACACCGTAACAGACACTTTCGTAAGAACATAACTAATCAGGGTAATAACCGTCAAAATCCATCTGGACTCTTCAGAATATCTACGCTCGATAAATTCGGGCATTGTGAAAACAGTACTGCGTAAATAAAATGGTACAAATACCCAACCCAGTAACAGAATAATCCAAGAATGTAATTCATAGTGCCCCATAACCATACCGCTATTTGCAGCTGTTCCTGCTAATCCAACAATGTGTTCAGAGCCTATATTAGATGCGAAAATTGAAGCTCCAATTACAAACCAGCCTAAGTTTCTTCCAGCCAAGAAGTATTCTTCAGTGGAATCTTGTTTTTGGTTGATAACCCACCAAATAATATAACCAAGCACACCAAAAAAGAGAGCCAGTACAATCCAGTCAAATGTAGTAAAAATAGTCATAGTCAATTATAATAGATCATTTAAATATACAAATAGATGATCAAAATTCAGTTTAAACAATTATATATAATTGAAATTGATTGTTTACAAACGATACTATCATAAAATTTCTAATATAAATAAGCATAATATTTTATTGAGATGTTTTGAACCCATAAACAGTTTTTCTTTTTTTGGGCAATTGTATCTTCGGTTATTCATTTATTATGCTGAAGCCTTTTTAATGAAATACTCCTTAATCATAATTAATAAGAAAATAATATATGGATAAATTTTTTGCAGGAATCGATGTTTCAACTCAAAGTCTAACAATCTCCGTATTAAATATTTCCAATTATTCTATAATATATCAGGATACGCTGGTTTATGATACTGATTTACCAACTTATCGTACCATAAATGGCACAATTGGGGATAACTCACTGGGGATCTCAGAGTCCGACCCCAATATGTGGATTGAAGCTCTCAACATTATTTTCCAAAGATTAAAACTTGAAGGACAAATATTACATAAAATAAATGCATTATCTATTTCTGGCCAACAGCATGGTTTAGTTGCACTGGATAAATTTGGTAAACTGACCAAACCAACATCCAAACTTTGGAATGATTTTTCAACACAACGTGAATGTGAAATATTAACAGATTCATTAGGTGGAGTACGTGCCATGATTGCAAAAATTGGCAATACTCAACGGACAGGATATACTGCATCAAAAATATTTCATATGTATAGAAATGAGAAATCATATTATGAGAATACAGATTCATTTTTACTGGTTCATAATTTTATTAACTGGTATTTAACAGGTGGAATAATCGCTATGGAGCCGGGAGATGCTTCTGGTAGTGGTCTATGGGATCCTGTAAGCAAAACATGGTCAACAGAGTTAATAAAAATAATTTCTGATGATTTGTTAGAAAAATTACCAAATGTTACTTCATCTACAGAATCAATTGGAAATATCTCAGAAGAATTAGTTGCCAAGTATGGTTTCAATCCTCAATGTAAAATTGATGCCGGATCAGGTGATAATATGTACAGTGCCATTGGTACTGCAAATACAAAACCAGGGACTGTTACAATTAGTCTCGGTACCAGTGGGACTGCGTTTACAATATTAGAAAACCCATATGTTGATGAAGAAGGAGAGATTGCTTTATTTTGTGATAGCACTGGAAACTATATGCCGCTTCTTTGTGTCTCAAATATGTCAGGCGGATATAATACATTTTTAAAAGAACATTCTCTATCTCATCTAGATTTTGAAGATTTGATTTCCAAGACAGAGCCATGTAATAATGGTAACATTATTGTACCTTGGTATGAAGGTGAAAGAACGCCTGATATACCTAATGCAGCACCACTATATTTTGGATTTGGATTTAAAGACCTTAATAAAAAATCCATTGCAAGGGGAATACTTGAAGGTCACATACTTAACTTAAATCAAGGTTTTGAAAGAATGCCAGTTAAGCCAAAGATACTCCATTTAACAGGCGGATTATCTTTATCAAAAAGCTGGTGTCAAACCATAGCAAATATTTTTAATTGTCAAGCTGTTCCAGTAATAGGTGAAGGAGCTGCTTTAGGTGCCGCGATACACGCAGCATGGGTTTGGGAATTAGAATCAGGTAATAAAAATATTAATTTGACCGAGCTCACAGATAATTTTGTAGAATATGATGAAAAATTACGTTGTAATCCAGATCCTAATTATGTTGATAAATATAAAAATTTAAAATCTTTATATAAGTCGATTACCTATAGAATCAGAGGCCTTGAAAGTAAAGATCCATTCTTAAAAAGAAAAAATATTTTATAAAACGAATCGAATGGTGAATAAAATTTTAATCATAGGTTCCGGTGCCCGGGAGCATGCCATTGTCCGTGCATTAGACAGATCTCCACAAAAAAAAGAGCTTTACTGCCTCGCGTCCAATATGAACCCCGGGATTGCAGAAATCTGCGATGAATTAACAGTAGGTAGGATAAGTGATCCAGACTTTGTCGTAAACTATGCTCAGGAGACCGCCGCAACTCTGGCTATCATAGGTCCGGAAAATCCACTGGAAAATGGTGTTGCCGATGCCCTTTGGAAGCTCGGCGTAAAAACTGTAGGACCCAAACAAAAACTTGCGCGACTAGAAACATCTAAAGCATTCACTAGAGACCTATTAAAGGAATATGCTATCCCTGGAGGTCCTAAATATCAGATCTTTGATTCCATGGTCGGGGTAGCAGAATTCCTGAAAGAGCTAAAAGAAAATTACGTAGTAAAATATGATGGTCTTATGGGTGGCAAGGGAGTAAAAGTATCAGGAGATCATTTACATTCCCAT
>PBKF01000010.1 GCA_002722105.1 Fidelibacterota bacterium | reverse complement strand
GAGCTGCAATAGCAAAAGCGAATGGAATTGTAAATCCAACGTAACCCAAATATAAAGTTGGAGGATGTATAGCCATGGTAAGATTTTGGAGAAGCGGATTAAGTCCATTTCCATTTACAACTACAAAATCTGCTTCTGTTGGTGCAAATGGATTCTCAACAAAGTTTACTAAGAATAGGAAGAATATCTGGATAGTCACTATCACAATGATGACCCACGGCATCAATTTTGTATATGCATTTTTGTATTGAAATAAAATAATCAAAGCATATGTAGATAACACGAAAAGCCAAAATAAAAGCGATCCTGATTGGCCCGCCCATAGAGCTGTAAATTTATAAAAGGTCGGCGTTTCTAAACTGGTATAATGCGCTACATACTTTATATCAAAATTGCTAACTAATAATTCATTTAATAATAGGAAAGTTGCAAGTATTGAAAATACTGAAACCAATACACTTGCCCGCCAACCTGCTAAATAATAACGGTAATCCTGTTGCTTTAAAAAGATTGAGAAAAGAAATATAGTAAGTGCTGCAATACCCAAGCCTAGGCTGAGAGTCACACTACCTAAGATTGGGATCATATGGATTCTACTTTATAGGAAGATTCATCCCTTAAATCACCTTCATAACGAGAAGCACATTTGGTTTGAAGTTGATCTGCAGTAAAAATACCATCAGCATACGTACCTTCTACTATTACTTCTGCAGCATCCTTAAATAAATCTGGACGTGTTCCTGTAAAATGTACTGAAACATAATTTTCACCTTGCTCCAAATGAAAATTGCATTCCAATTGATTCTGTTTTGAAATTTTAATTGTGCCTGGTGATACAAGCCCTCCTAACCGGATTCTTTCGGTTTTCTCAACTGAATGTATATCAGTTAAAGAAAGAAACCGAACCATACCTGGATTTTCCTTATCAGGATTGATGGTCACCCACCCAATCCATACACAAGATAAAACAGATAATATAATAATACTGATTGTAATTTTTTTTTGATTCATTAGTATAGATTTTTAAAAAACTGCAGATTCCTGCCATTCACCAAATTCAGTTTTCATAGCAATAACAATCTCACCTAGTGTCACATATGCTTTGGCCGCTTCAATGATCGGCGGCATGAGATTATTCCCATTTTTACAAGCTTCTCCAATTGCAAATAAAGTATCTTGAGCTAAAGATTCATCCCTAGAATTCTTAAGATCTATCAATTTTTTTCTTTGACCTTCTCCTGCTTCTCCTCCAATCTTAAGAATGGGTATTTCGAATTCTTCACTTTCATTAACGAATTTATTAACACCGACAACAATTCGTTTTTTTTCATCTACTTTAGATTGATAATCTGATGCTGCTCTAGCGATTTCTCTTTGAAAGTATCCTTGTTCAATAGCACAAATAACACCACCTAAGTTTTCAATCTCTATAAAATATTCTTCTGCTTTTGCTTCTATCTTATCTGTTAATTCTTCTATAAACCATGATCCTCCAAGTGGATCTACCACGTTGGCAACACCAGTCTCATAAGCAATTAATTGTTGGGTTCGTAAAGCAATCTCAGCGGCTTTTTCTGTAGGAAGTGCAAGTGTTTCGTCCATGGAATTAGTGTGAAGACTTTGTGTACCACCTAATACTCCAGCGAGTGCTTGAAATCCCGTCCGTGCAATATTGATTTCTGGCTGTTGAGCAGTTAGACTGCATACAGCAGTTTGAGTATGAAACCGTAATTTCCAGGATTTTTCATTTTTTGCACCATATTTATTTTTCATTCTCTTGGCCCATATACGACGTGCTGCACGAAATTTTGCGATCTCCTCAAAAAAGTCTAAATGAGAATTAAAAAAGAAAGATAATCGAGGTGCAAAACTATCAACGTCCAAACCTACTTTGATACCATGTTCAACATATGTAAAACCATTTGCCAATGTAAACGCTAGTTCCTGTGCTGAAGTAGACCCGGCCTCTCGAATGTGGTAACCACTAACAGATATTGTATTGAATTTGGGCATATTTTCTGTACAATATGCTAACATGTCGGTAATAACACGCATGGAAGGATTTGGCGGGAAAATCCATTCTTTTTGGGCAATGAATTCTTTCAAAATATCATTCTGGAGAGTTCCTCGGAGTTGATCCAGAGAGACACCCTGCTTTTCAGCCAATGAAACATAAAATGCCAATAAAATTATTGCCGGACCATTAATTGTCTGAGAAACTGAGATCTCTCCTAAATTTATACCATCAAATAAAGTTTCCATATCAGCCAAGGATGCTACGCTGACACCGCATTTCCCTACTTCTCCTTTGGAATAAGGATGATCTGGGTCAAATCCCATTAAAGTAGGCATATCATAGGCAACAGAAAGTCCTGTTTGCCCCTTTTTTAATAAATTTTTAAAGCGCTGATTTGTTTCTTCGGGTTTACCAAAGCCAGCAAATTGACGCATCGTCCAAAGTTTACCTCTATACAGGTTTGGGTGGACTCCCCGAGTAAAAGGATAGCACCCTGGAAATCCGAGCTTTTCCATATAATCATCACTAGGAGATTCTGGAAAGTAGCATAAATCCAATTTTTCACCGGAAAGTGAATCAAAATCTGCTTCCCGAGAATTAAAAGATTTAGCATCTGTTTCCCAATGCGATAATTCCTGGTTAAATAAGTTTAATTGTTCATTCATAAATTAGGTTCAATTATTTTGCTTTTCAGTTTTATAAACTGTCCAACCTTCATATAACATCCATAAAATTAGACTAAATAATATACCAACAATCACCAATAAAAAACGATTGGTACCAACATAGGATTGAGCTTTTAATACTAATGATGTTAATGCGGTTATCGTTATAAATATAAATGGAAAAAATAAGGGAAGAATAGGCTTTTTTCTCCTCCAGAAATAAATTGAAAGCATCATCAAAGTTAGAGCAGCTAGCATCTGGTTAGATGCACCAAAAATGGGCCAAAGTATCCATGCAGCTTCTATACTTTTCCCTGATATTGGATCTGTCACTTGTAATAATGAGATAATCAAAGCGGGAATGATTGCAACCATAGTCGCAGCGTATCTATTTTTTAATAGGGATATATTTACTGCCTGACCCACTTCTATTAAAATCAATCGTTGAATCCTTGTCGCAGTATCTAAGGTTGTTGCTGCAAAAGAAATAACAAGAACGGCCATGATAGTTTTAGCCAAGGTTCCAGGAATGCCCAAAGATTCAATTAACGCTCCTCCGCCTAACACAAATGCTGTAGCTTTATTTGCAGTAGCATTTGCCCAGGTATCATAATAAATATGCCAATTCAAATCTTCCACGTACCCCACAGATGGTAAATTGCATTTTGATACCAATGAGATACCGGCAACTGCCGCAATGATTGAGGATAAAGCTAATGTACCTTCTCCAAGCATGGCACCATAACCAATTAGTTTAGTATGCCTAATTTTTGAAACTTGTTTTGATGTTGTTCCAGATGCCACCAACCCATGAAACCCACTAATTGCTCCACAGGCAATGGTAACAAAAAGCAACGGAAATATATTTGGAATATCCTTACCATTTGTTCTAATCATCGGTGCTTCAACAACCGGTTGAGCTATACATATACCAATGAAAATAAGTATCAAACCAACTATTAACTGATGACTATTAATATAATCTCTAGGTTGAAGTAAAAACCAAACAGGTAAAAGACTTACAATTCCAGAATAAATAAATAGAAAAATGATCCAAATTGTAGTTTGTTCCGATTTTTCAAAGCCCAAGGATTCAAATGAAACTGGTATTAATGAACCGATATAAACAAATATATATAGCATAACTAATGCAATTACGGATGGAATCAATGGATTTATCTTTTTTTGATAAATCAATATTCCAACAATGATGGCTATAATAATTTCAATATTAACAGGTAAAACTGCGGTGGGAACATTGACAAAAAGTCCTGCAATTGCCATGGCAAATACCGCTAATACCAGCCAACTCAATATCATTACAAATATAAGAAACATGATACGAGAACGCTTATTGATGATGTTGCCTGTAATATCAGCAATGGTTTTACCTTTCTCTCGTACAGAAAGAACCAATACTCCAAAATCATGCACAGCACCAATAAAGATAGTACCTAAAACGATCCATAGAAAAGCGGGTAGCCATCCCCAATAAGCAGCAATACATGGTCCGATAATCGGGGCAGCACCCGCTATTGAAGTAAAATGATGGCCAAATAGAATGTCTTTTCGAGTTGGTACAAAATCAACCCCATCTTCAAATTCCTTAGATGGAACTTTATCGATAAAATCTCTTAAAGAATAAATTTTTGTTGCAAAATAATCTGCATAAAAACGATAACCGATACCAAAAAGGATAAACCCGGCTAATAAGAGATAGATAGAATTCAAATATTATATTAGAATTTGTTCTTTTTGATAACCAACCATTTCTTGAATTGTATTTGCAATTCCATCTACATCTAATCCAAGTAAATGTAATAATTCATTACGTTTGCCATGTTCAACAAAGGAATCAGTCAGCCCCAGTTTTTTAAATTGGCCTGAATACCCATTTTCCAAAAGCCATCCTGCAACACCATCTCCAAACCCACCTACAACTGTACCTTCTTCAATTGTAATAATAATCGAAAATTTATTTATAATAGTTTCAAGATAAGCAACATCCATAGGCTTTATGAAGCGACAATTTACCACCTCACAGGATATGCCCGATGAACTTATTTTTTGGGCAGCATCTAATGCAGAATATACCATGGGACCCACAGCCAATAACACTATATCCGCCCCATGTCGTTCTATAGCCCAAGAGCCAATAGGTAGTAGCTCAGCTTGACCGCTTTCATCAAATTCTTGCGAACTTGCTTTAGGATACCGAATTGAAAAGGGCTGATCTTTAATATTAAGGGCAGTATACAATAAATGTCTGAATTCATTTCCACTTTTCGGTGCTGTTACAATAATATCCTGAACACACCTCATATACGCAAGATCTAAAGCACCGTGATGTGTTGGCCCATCCTCACCTGCAATGCCTGAACGATCCATACAAAAAATCACTGGTAGATGCTGGATGGCACAATCATGGACGATTTGATCAAATGCCCTCTGTAAAAAAGTTGAATAAATAGCCGTAATTGGTCGTACTCCTTCAGAAGCTAAACCCGCTGAGAATGTAATTCCATGTCCTTCAGCTATTCCAACATCATAATATCTATGAGGAAACTCTTTTGAATAGGGTACAAGACCAGTTCCTTCCCTCATAGCTGCTGTGATACAAACCGTATCTTCCCGGTTTCTAGCAACCTCACAGGCTAGTTTTCCAAATACTTCCTGAAAGATCGGTACAGATGATTTCTTAATTTCTGGTTCAATTTTGTAGGGGCCATCATCTTTTTTACCATTAGGTTTTACAGCATGATACTTAACAGCATCATCATGATACTCACGATTTTCCATATTCATAGAGACCATACCTTTACCTTTTTTTGTCAATACATGCAATAATACTGGTCTTTGAATATCTTTGATGTTTTGCAGTGTATGAACGACTTCATCCAAATCATGTCCATCGATTGGGCCAAAATAACGGAAACCTAATTCATCGAATAAAATTCCAGGAACGATAAGATTTTTTAAGCTTTCTTCAACTTTTTTTATCAAAGTCCTGGTAGTCGTTTTTGCAAGAGGTATTTTCCCAGTTAAATCCCAAAATTCATTACGAATACGGTTATAAAGCGGATTAGAAATTAAACGTGTAAAATAGGTTGAGATTGCACCAACATTTGGGCTAATAGACATTTCATTATCATTCAAAATGACAAGTATTTGTCGCCCTAGATGACCTGCGTTATTTATACCCTCAAAGGCCAAACCACCTGTCATAGAACCATCACCAATTATTGCTGCTACCCGAAAATCATCGTTATTTTGGTGGCGAGCCTCTGCGATTCCTAATGCAGATGAAATAGATGTGGATGCATGTCCAGCACCAATCACATCATATTCACTTTCGGTACGTTTTAAAAAACCACTTAAACCTTTGTATTTACGAATGGTAGGGAATTCTTTGAAACGGCCTGTCAATAGTTTGTGCGCATAACCCTGATGTCCAACATCCCAGATAAGTTTATCTTTAGGTGTGTTGTAAACATAATGAAGGGCTACCGTTAGTTCAATGACACCTAATGTTGGAGCTAAATGCCCTCCAATTTCAGTAATGGTATCAATTATATATTCTCTAAGTTCATCACAGAGTTCATGTAGCTCTTTGTCAGAAAAACTCCTAATATCTTCAGGAGAATTGATTTTGGATAAATATTTAGTTTGCATAAAGTTGCTTCAAATTTTTGTAATAATAATCACTGGTAGGATCGAATAAAATTTGATGAAAAAGATCAATATTATTCAGTTCTGGATGGAATGTTAAACCCAAGTGATGACCTGATAAAACTGCGACTGGAGATCCATCCAATTTTCCCAAAACCTTTACATGCTTCCCAAACTGTAAAATTTTTGGCGCACGAATTAATGTAGTAGTTAATTCAATTTCTTTTAATGCATTAAAATGATAATTTACAAGTTCTTTAGATGATTCAATTTGGCGACCATATGCATTTCGATCTACGACTATATCTAACAAACCTAAGGGATTTACTTTATTATCAATAACTTTCCTCGACATCATTATCAGCCCAGCACAAGTACCCATGACGGGGTTCTCTTTTGCAAATTCAATAAGAGGGTTTCGGATTTTAAACGAATCAATTAAAAGAGACATTGTTGTTGATTCCCCTCCTGGAATTACCAATCCATCCGTCGAATCTAAATCTGTTGGGACTTTCACAGGAATGGATTGAATTCCCAATCTAAAAAATACGTGATGGTGCAAAGCAAAATCGCCCTGCAGTTCTAGTACACCAACTTTGATTACCAGCCTCTCTCTTGCAACCGTTCTTCTTCAGGAATTTCCGACATATCTAAACCTTTCATTGCTTTTTTGAGTCCAGTACTTGCATTTGCGACACGGCCTGCATCTTTATAATGAGTGGTCGCTTCTACCACTGCTTTTGCTCTTGCTGCGGGATCATCACTTTTAAAAATCCCTGAACCTACAAAGACCGATTCTGCACCAAGTTGCATCATCAATGATGCATCAGCAGGTGTTGCTATTCCACCAGCGGCAAAATTTGGGACAGGTAATTTCCCTAGTTTTGCAACTTGTTGAACTAATGATAGAGGAGCACCTAAGTGTTTTGATTCTGCCATCAATTCATCTTGATCCAATTTTGTTACTCTTTTTATTTCACTCATAACTGTTCTCATATGCCGCACTGCTTCAACAATATTTCCACTCCCTGCTTCTCCTTTAGTACGAATCATGGCAGCGCCCTCAGCAATTCGACGTAAAGCTTCTCCTAAATTTCTGCAACCGCATACAAAAGGTACTTTAAATTCATGTTTCCAAATATGATTATGTTCATCAGCCGGAGTTAAGACTTCACTTTCATCAATGAAATCAATCTCCAATGTCTCTAAAACCTGAGCTTCTGCAAAATGGCCTATACGGCACTTAGCCATGACAGGAATGGAAACTTTTTCCTGTATTTCTGTTATCATTTCAGGATCACTCATTCGGGCAATCCCGCCATCTTTACGAATATCCGCTGGTATTCGCTCCAATGCCATTACAGCGCATGCACCAGCATCTTCGGCAATTTTTGCTTGTTCTGGAGAAGTAACGTCCATGATAACACCTCCTTTCAGCATTTCTGCCAAACCAACCTTTAATTCGAATGTCCCTTTACTCATAAATAGTTTCCTCTTCAGTAGTTTGACCGATTTCTTTTATTCTTTTTACAACATCATTAATAATATCATCTGGTGTTGAAGCACCAGCAGAAATTCCAACTGTTTTACAATTTTCAAACCACGATACTTCTAAATCATTTGCGGTGGTCACTTGGTAGGATCGTTTGTTTCTCTCCAATGCTAATTGAGTTAATCGTTTTGAATTAGCACTGGTGAAAGAACCAATTACAATCATAACCTCACATTGAGTAGCTAATTGTTTAATTTGCTCATGGTTTCGTCGTGTAGGGAAACAAATTGTATTCACAAATCTTAAATCATAAACTTTCTGCATTAAAATATTTACGATTTTCTGTACATTTTCAATCATTTGTGTTGACTGACTTACCACACCAGCCTTTTTCATCTTACGTAAAGAATTTGCTTCTTCAGCGTTTGAAATAATAATTGGATTTTTAACTTGAGCTGCTATACCAACCACCTCATCATGACCATGGTCTCCAATTATGATTATTTTTCGTCTTTCTGCTGCCAATTGTTTTATTTCCTCATGAATTTCTATCACTAAAGGGCAAGTTGCATCAATTATATTCATTTTTTTATTATTTGCTTCATCCCAAATGTTGGGAGCTGTACCATGAGCTCGAAATAAGATTGGTTTATCTTTAGGCACTTCATTTAAAGACTCCACTACTTTTGTACCTGCTTTTGATAAATCTTCCACTACTTTTTCATTATGAACGATAGTCCCCAACATATAGACATCACCTTGACTCTTTGCAGTGTCATAAGCCAAATTGACAGCATCTCGAACCCCGAAGCAATATCCAGCATCTTTTGCCAATATAATTTTCATGCAAATTTACTCATCTGTTCTCGAATTGAATTTATAGATGCATTCACAGCCTTGAACTGAACTTGGTGTAACGAACCTTCAATAACAGCACCTGCAGCAAATGCGTGACCGCCACCTCCCAAAGATTTAGCAATATTATTAACACTATAATTACCCTTTGAACGAAAATTTATTCTGCAACTCGTTTTATTCTGTTCAAAGATCATTAGAGAAACTTCTACCCCTTGAATTGTACGAACCAAATCTGAAAATCCTTCAACATCTGCTTTTGAAGCTTGAGCACGTTCTACCATATCCTGTGTAATTATAAACCAAGCTAAATTACCATCTAATTCATAATGTAAGTTAGTCAAGAACTCTCCCATCAATTGCATACGGGACTGTGTACTATTCTCGTATACACCTTGGTAAATTTTGTGCGTTTCTATTCCGGCTTTTAAGCATTCGATAGCAATTTCATGGCATTTCCTATCTGTATTACTGTATCGGAAACACCCAGTATCTGTCATGACAGCAGTATAAATTCCTTCAAGACTTTCTTTACTTGCGGGATTAGTTCGAGCAACTTTCAGATAATCGTAAACCATACATCCCGTTGCAGCTGCAGATAAATTTACAATATTGTATGTAAAGGGATGATCATCTGAATGTGGATGATGGTCAATGTTCATAGTCTTTAATCCGTAGGACTCAATCGCATCTACAATTATACGTATACGAGCATAATCACCCACATCGAAAATGATGACTAAATCCACATCTTTCATCCATTTATCATGTTGATACTGGTTATATTGTTCAAAGATTTGGTTTTTATTTAAAAAATAATATTCATCAGGCAAAGCTGAATAATTCACAATTCTAACTTCTTTACCAATATCTTTAAAATGATAATACAGGCCAGATTGCGAACCTAATCCATCTCCATCAGGATTTTCATGGGTTGTTAGCATGATGCGATTTGCATCTGTAATTACATCATGTACATCTTCCCAATTGATTGGTGTATTATTAAAATTCATTTATTGTTTTCCCATTGAATTTCTGGCTTTTTCGAAACCATTAGTGATTTTCTTGCCAAAACAAATAAGTAATCAGATAACCTGTTTAGATATTGTAAATGAGTGTTTCTTACTTTTTCTTTTTCAAATAGGGTAACTAAATCTCTTTCCGTATTTCGACACTCTGATCTTGCCAGGTGAATCCGAGCAGACAACTCTGATCCTCCAGGTAAAATAAACTCCTTTAATGGAGGAAGTTCCGAATTTAATTTATTTATTTCTGATTCAAGCCAGAAGATTCTTTCTTCTTTTAATAAAATTAGCTCCGTATCAGGCATAGAAATTTCTCCACCCAAATTGAATAAATCCTGCTGTATACTTTCCAAGTTTGTTTTAACCATTGATTTTGCCTTGCAGGTGACCCAACCTATAATGGAATTCAAATGATCTATGGAACCTAAAGTATTTACACGAACATGATTCTTTGAGACTCTTTTATCATTCCCAAGTCCAGTTTGGCCTTTATCTCCAGTTTTAGTAGTGACTTTAGAAATACGCATTAAAAGAAAATAATTGAGATTAAAATAAATAGTGGAAATAAAACTGGTAATGACCATTTAATAAAATAGCCAAAGAAACTTGGCATTTCAATCCCCGCAGATTCTGAAATTGATTTGACCATAAAATTTGGAGCATTGCCAATATAGGTATTTGCACCCATGAAAACTGCTCCAGCGGATATCGCTAAAAGAGTATTTGATAAATCCCCCATTAACATTCCTGGGTCACCCCCTGCTGTATTGAAAAATACAAGATAAGTGGGAGCATTATCAAGAAAGCTGGATAAAATTCCAGTTGCCCAAAAATACATATTATTAATCGGTTCACCATTATCGGATACTGAAGCTACAATGGTTGTTAGTGCTCCTTTTGTACCCGCTTTCAAAATCGCAATAGCAGGAATAATTGTTACAAATATACCGGCAAATAGTTTAGCTACCTCTACAATAGGAAACCATGTGTATTCATTAGCTTCTCTAATTTTTTTCGGAGTAAAAACCCAACTGGCATATGCCAAACCCAATAGTAATAAATCTCGAACGAGATTTTGTAATTCTAAATGCACGTGATAGATTTCAAATGAAATATATGGCCGCCAAAATCCGCTCAGCAAGACACCACCTATTACACCTAGTAGCAATAATAGATTGAATGAGCCTTCTAAACCTAATTTACTAGATTGCTCGTTTTCAGGTTCTAAAATATCTTCTTTTTTATAATAAAATGAATCCAAGAAATAGAATATGATTAGTAAACTGACTACCATAAAGAGCATTGGCATGAACATAGCAGTAGTGGTCCAGAAAAAATTCACGCCTTTCAGAAATCCTAGAAATAGGGGTGGATCTCCAAGCGGTGTGAGTGAACCGCCGATGTTGGCTACTAAAAAGATAAAGAAAACAATGATATGGACTTTTTGTTTTCGGTATATATTGGCACGAATCAAAGGACGGATTAATAACATTGCTGCCCCGGTTGTACCCATCCAACTTGCTAAGACTGTTCCAATTAGGATAATAGCTGTATTCACAACAGGTGTCCCAACTAACGATCCCTTAAGCTGTACTCCTCCTGATATTGTGAACAATGCCAATAGTAGAATAATAAAAGGCATATATTCCAATAAGCCTACGTGCAGTAATTCATACAGAGTAATTTCAAATCCTTCCTTTATAAAAAAGGGAATTATCAATACTAGTGCCCAAAAAAGTGAAATTTTTCCAAAATGTTGATGCCAAAAATGCGAAGCAACTAATGGGAAGATTGCAATGGAGAGTAAAATACCTGCAAAAGGGATAACCCATAAAATACTAAGGTTTTCGATACTCCCATCTAAATGGGGTATATTACCATCACCACCTGCAGATAAGATCATAGATGGGATTGTAATAATTGTGAACGAAATAAGTTTCTTAATCATAGAATTTATTTATTTTATTTTTTCAAACATTAAAATTACACTGATTAACTATTATAATGGAACGATGTTATAGCATAAAAACAATAATATAATTTTTGATTTTTCATGTAATTTAGGATATGGAAATGGTAATAGGTATATTATTTTTACTTGTAGCTGTGAGTGGAATGGCCATTGGAATTATTTTTGGGAATAAACCACTGTCTGGTTCCTGCGGAGGGCTGAACCCAGAAGGAATTTGTTCATATTGCGGCGGCGATCCACAGAAATGTGAAAATACAGAGCAAGATTCTATTATCGTATAAATTCATAAATTGAATCTTCTATTATCGCTCCATCTGACCGAGCTATTTTTCTTATATCGTCTTCTCTTTTTATAATCCACACTGCTTTTATTTCTGGATATTCTGACACTTTTTTTAAACCGGATTCATAATTCATTGCCATAAGTGCAGTGGCCCAGGCATCAGCTTCCATACAGGATTCAGCTTGGACTGTTACAGATAAAACATTTGTTTGAACCGGGAATCCTATTTTCGGATTGATTGTATGTCCTAAAATTTCGCCATTCAAATCTACAAAGTTCCTGTAATTACCGGAAGTCGCTACAGATTTGCTATCTATATAAACTACTGCAGCAAAATTACTTGTTTGATGGTGACTTGATGGTGGATTTTCAATTGCAATAGACCAATATTTATTTCTTTGATTTTTTCCTATACATCTGACTTCTCCACCTATTTCAACAAAAATATTTTTTAACCCCATTCCTTCAAGATACAAAAATACTTCATCTACAGCATAACCTTTTGCAATTGCATTTAAATCAAGTCTTGTTAAAGGATTCTTTTTGATAATAGATCCATTTTGTAGCGAAATGTTCTCTATCCCTGAATAGGTTAATACTTTTTCAATTTCTTTAGGATCAGGAATACCTAATTTAGGATTTGGACCAAAACCCCATAATCTCATTAAATCAAATACGGTTATATCAAATACCCCATTAGTCTTTTCAGATATATCCAATGCCGATTCCACTACAGTGGCAAAAGACTTAGAAACCTGAAAAGGCTCTGTAGATTTAAAGGAATTGAATTGAGAAATTTCACTGGTTGGATCCCAGGTTGACATTTGTTTATTTATTATAGTTAAAATGGAATCAATATCAATTTTTATTTGTTCCGGATTTATTTGTTCTGATTCGACTATAATTTTTATAGAATAAGTAGTTCCCATCGTTTGGCCTGAGATTTGGATTAAATCTCTATGGGAACCACAACCTATTATTAAGACAAAAAAGCCCAACAAAAGTTGGGCTATTAAAAATGAGGTTTTTCTTAAAATTTTAACCAAAACTATCATAAGCAATCATTTCAGGTTCTACACCAAGATTAGCTAACATTCCTTCCAATGCACTAATCATAGGTGGAGGCCCACATAAGTAATATTCTAATTCGGTTGGGTCTTCATGATCAGATAAATACTCATCATGGAGTACCTGGTGTATGAATCCGGTAGGCCCCATCCAGTTATCTTCTTCCATCGGCTCAGAAAGTGCAACTGTATAGCTAAAATTTGGAAATTGTTCTTGTATTTTTTTAAAATGATCATCATAGAACATTTCTCTCACTGATCTTGCACCATACCAAAATGTGACCTTCCTACCAGTCTTCAGTGTATGGAACAAATGGAATAGATGAGAACGCATAGGTGCCATCCCTGCACCACCGCCAACATAAACCATTTCTCTTTCAGTATCTTTTATAAAAAACTCTCCGTAAGGCCCCGAGATTGTTACTTTATCACCAGGTTTTAAATTGAAAATATAAGAAGATGCAATGCNAGGTGGTGCTTCATCCCATAATGGTGGTGGAGGTGTAGCAACTCGAACGTTTAACATGACACGGTTGCCTTCAGCTGGATGGTTAGCCATAGAATAGGCACGAAAAACAGGTTCATCGTTATTAGCAATTAATCCCCAAATATTATATTTATCCCAGTCCGGATGATATTCACTCTGGACTGAAAATTCTTTAAATAGCAAGCCCTTATACTCGGGGATATCAATTTGAATATATCCTCCTGCTTGAAAATTTAGATTTTCACCTGCAGGTAGGTCTAAGACTAATTCTTTAATAAAGGTTGCTACGTTTTCATTCGACTTTACAATGCATTCCCACTTTTGAATACTGAAAATCTCATCCGGTATTTGGATTTTCATATTTTCTTTAACCTTCACCTGACATGCCAAACGCCAATTTTCTTTGGCCTGTTTTCTATTGATATGACTGGTTTCAGTTGGAAGNATTTCACCACCACCTTCAAGTACCTGACATTCACACATTGCACATGTGCCACCTCCCCCACAAGCCGATGGTAGAAAAACTGATTGCCCAGCTAAAGCACTGAGTAAAGTAGAGCCTGGTCTTGTAATTATACTTTTTTCTGTCTCACCATTAACCTCTATGGTGACATTACCTTGCGGCAAAAGTTGACTTTCTGCAAGATTTAAAATAAGAACAAGTAAAATCACTATTCCTGTAAAAACAAGAATACTGAGAAAAATTTGTTCGATCATAAATCAATTCCTGAGAATGCCATAAATGCCATTGAAACTAAACCAGTCAAAAGCATAGTAATACCTATCCCTCTTAAATGGGGAGGTACATTAGAATATCTTATTCNCTTTCTTATGGCTGCCATTGATGCAATTGCTAGAAAAAATCCGATGCCCGAGCCAAAGCCATATACTACTGATTCTGTAAAGTTATATTGTCTTTCAACTAGAAATAACGATCCACCTAATATTGCACAATTGACTGCTATGAGTGGTAGAAATATGCCCAGGCTTATATACAATGTAGGGAAATATCTATCTAATGTCATTTCGACTAATTGAACCATTGCTGCAATAACTGCGATAAAAATAATACTATTTAAAAAACTAAGATCAATTGTGTTTTGACCNTCAANTCCATAGGTAGAATTTAACCATACTAGTGCACCCTCCTTCAAAAGGAAATTGTGAATAATCCAATTTGCTGGAGCAGTAATAGTCAACACAAAGATTACTGCAAATCCTAAACCTATTGATGTTTCTACTTTTTTGGATATTGCTAAAAAAGAACACATCCCCAGAAAATAGGCCAATAAGATATTCTCGATAAATATAGCTTTAGTGAGGATACTTATATAATGTTCCAATCTTTAATCCTCCTTAATACCACTGGCTATTCTGTGCAGCCATACAATAAGGCCTAATATGATAAAGGCTCCAGGCGAAAGAACCATTAAACCCATATTTTGGTATCCCATTTCATAAATTAAATCAGGAATTATCTGAAAACCATAAACTGACCCATTNCCCAGAANCTCTCTAAAAAATGCTACAGAAATCAGTATGCCACCATAACCTAAACCATTNCCAAGACCATCCAAAAATGATTTTCCCGGAGTATTTTGCATTGCATAAGCTTCGGCTCTACCCATAACAATACAGTTGGTGATTATGAGAGCCACAAATACTGAGAGCTGTTTACTTATATCATATAAAAATGCTTGCAGAATTTGATCGGTCAAAATTACCAGACTAGCAATTATTGATAGCTGAACAATTATTCTAACCTTACCAGGAATCATTTTCCTAAGCAGTGATATCACTGTGTTTGAAATTGAGAGTACTGCAACAACTGCTAGTGTCATAACTACTGCAGTATTTATCTGAACAGTTACAGCAAGTGCAGAGCAAATACCCAATACNTGGAGACTAATTGGATTATCGTTCATCAAGGGATCAGTAAGTGCTTTTTTAGACTTTTTATCCATAATTACTATTATGTTTGATTATTCCTTAACTTTTTAAAAAAAGGTTCATACTTTTTTAGATCATCAAGCAGAAATACTTCTAGACCTTTACTGGTGACTGTAGCTCCAGATATTCCATCAACTGCATGAGAACTATTTGGATTAGCTTTACCTTTTATAACTTTTATCCCAATTAATACACCATTTTCATCAACAAACTTTTTGCCTATAAAATTATTCTGGAACCAAGCCTTGTCAACTTCACCTCCGAGGCCTGGTGTTTCTTTATGAGCATAGAATGTAATACCTTTAGCGGTCTCACAATCGGGTTCGATTGCAAAATAGCCATAAAGAGTACTCCATAGTCCCTTGCCACTTATTGGAATTGCATAGCCTTGGATCACATTATTAACTTTATTTACGTATATTGGCATATTGCTGTAATCAGTTTCNGGATCAATAGAATTAACATTTAGATCCGTCNGCTCACCATTTTTATTTAACACATAAGATTGAATATTTTTATTAAAAATATCTAAAATTTCTTCGGGTGTCCATTTATTATCTGCATCTTCCTTATAACCAAGAGATGAAAGGATATTTTTCTTACTATCAAGTTCGACATTTAATTTATATTTCTCATCTAAGCTTGCAGCAGCAAAAGATAATAACGATGCAAGAATGATTGTCAAAATCGCTGTAAAGCATATTGTATACTTATTACTGTGCATAACGAACCATTCTTTTTCTAATATTACTCTGTACCACGTAATAATCGATAAGTGGAGCAAATGCATTCATCAATAGTATTGCAAGCATGATTCCTTCTGGGTATGCGGGATTAATACTTCGAATAATCACTGTTAGTGCTCCCACTAANAAACCAAAAATCCACCGGCCTTTATCAGTATGAGAACCTGTAACTGGTTCAGTTGCCATAAAAACAGTTCCAAACATGAAACTACCCATTACTAAATGATAGTGGGGTGGTATGGATAACATGGAGTTTGTAGAATAAGGTGAAAATAAGTTTGCTATGAAGGCCATAATAAATAACCCTATCACAGAACCGAACATGACCCTCCAACTTGTGATTCCTGTTAAGATAAGAAATAGAGCACTAATAAATATTAAAATCTTATTCGTTTCACCAATTGACCCAGGTATCCACCCCATTAACATGTTTAACCAAGAATAATCAAAAACCATAGTACTACTCGCCTTATTTAGCAATTCTAGAGCATCTGCATTCAATTGACCTGCTGGTATACTTAAGGCTGTAGGTCCAGAATATCCATCTGGAGCTAAAGCCCATACCTTATCTCCTGAAATATTAATAGGGTAGGTGAAATACAGAAAGGCTCTTGCCGTCAATGCTGGGTTAAAAATGTTCATACCAACTCCTCCAAAGATCTCCTTACCAATAACTATTCCAAAGGAAGTTNCTATCGCAACTTGCCATAAAGGTATAGATGGTGGTAGCGTCAAAGGAATTAACGCGCAGGTTACAAGAAAGCCTTCTGAAATAGGATGTTTTCGAACTACACCAAAAAGCAACTCCCAAAATGCTCCCGAAGCAAATGTTACTGCGATTATTGGTGCTATTTTTATCATTCCAGTTATTAGATTATCAATCCATGTAGTTGTTAACCCATANGTCAGTGATTTTTGGTAACCAATATTTATAGCACCAAATATGTAGCAAGGAAGTAGAGAAATCACCACGAATATCATTACACGTTTGATATCAATGCTATCTCTTATATGTGGGCCTGTCTGTGTCCTTTCATCAGTACTGAAAAGAATAGTATCTGTTGCTTCNNAAATCGGATGGAACTTTTCNAATTTTCCACCTTCTTGAAAAGTTGGGGCTAAATTATCTAATAAATTTCTAAGCCATTTCATGAACTAACCTTCTGACTCCAATAGATCTAAACCATTACGGATGACAGCACCAACATTGATTTTACTTGGACACGCAAAGGAACATAGTGCAAAATCCTCATCATCACATTCCCAAAGACCTAACTGTTCCATCTCTTCAATATCCTGCGCTAATATGGNACGATATAATTCATTTGGGTAAATATCCATTGGTAAAACATGTTCCCAGGCATTTAGCGGAACCATAGCCCTTTTTTCACCATTTTGAGATGTATTAAAATTGAAAAGTTTTTTGCCAAAACCCATAAAAGTATTGGTTAAACTATATTTTGATTTACTACTTCCAATTGCCAACATACCCATAAATGGTCTATTCACCGAGTCGTGAAGAATAGTAACTGCTGTGTCATAATAGCCTAGAAATTGGTAAGGTTCAACTTTTTGGCCAGTCAAAACATCGCCTGAGATTAACCTCAATGGTGCTTTCAAATCTTGATTTGAAACAAGTGATTTAATATCAGCACCTATATTAGCAGAAATAGTCTCAGGCATAGAAGCACCTGGGCCTCCTATAGATACTGTAATTTTAGGATCAAAGGAACCGGTCAAAAATAGTTTTCCAAGTGTGATGACATGTTGAGCATTCACTGTCCAGACAAGATCGTTAGGTTTTAAGGGTCTTGTATGATGTATTTGGATGCCAACATTACCTGCTGGATGTGGACCCCATATTGTTTGCACGATTGCATTCTGAATATCCATNTCCCTTTTAGAAGTAACATAAACGTCTCCTTCAGTTAATCTACTTAATCCAGTTATACCAGCTTGAAATGCATCCTTATCTAAATTAATTACAGTTTCTAGATCAACCGATAATGGAGCAGTGTTTATCGCAGAAATGAAAATATCTCGAGGAGTCTTCCTTGGATTTGCAACTTTATTAAATGGTCGCTGGCGGATAACAGGAAATAAATTTGCTTCTAGAATACAATTTAAAATTGTTTCTCGATCAGAAGTTGACAGCTGTTCAGTTGTAAAAGCTTGCCCTGTGATTGCTTTAGATCCTTGAACAGAAATTTCAATTTTATTTATTATTCTCCTTGGACCAAATTCAATTGTTTTTACCGTACCATCTGAAGGAGATGCCCACTTTACATCTGGCTTATTTTTATCAAAAAATAAAGGAGAACCAATTTGAACTTTATCTCCTTCATTAACCATTAATTTTGGTTTAACTCCTCGAAATGCTTTAGGGATAATGGCAGCAGTTTCNACACCTGAAATTGTTGAAATTTCTTTTGGCGGAACGCCAGCAATACGAATATCATGACCCTTTTTAATGCTTATATGATTCATTTATAAGATAGAAAATTATTCTAATTAAAGGGTTTGAATAAAGAAAGCTAGAGATTTCTCCACCCAATTTGCAATAGGTACCCAATATACTCCAAACAACAAAGACGGTATTGCCGTTGCCATTAAGACTGTTGTAAAAACTGTTGGAAGTTGAATGATAGTATCTTTTCTTTCTCCTTCCAAAAACATGACTTTCACTACGCGAAAATAATAATATAAAGAGATTACACTGTTTATACCTCCTACAATCACCAACCAATAAAATTTCTGGCCGCCATTAATCAAAGAAGCAAAAATATAAAATTTTCCAATAAAACCCGCCGAAGGTGGCAAACCTGTAAGTGATAACATAAAAATAGTCATAACAATGCCTATCATAGGCATTTCCCAACCCAAGCCTTTATAATCGTCAAATGTTTCTCCACCTGTTTTATTTTTTACTGCAATAACGACAAAGAATGCTCCAAGATTCATAAAAATATACATGACTATGTATATCATGATAGCATAAATACTGTCTCCAGACATGACAGGCATAGCCAACATCATATATCCTGCGTGAGCAATACTTGAATATGCCAACATACGTTTTATTGAATTTTGTTGTATAGCCACTACATTGCCAAGTGTCATTGTAATTACAGCTAATATAGCTAATATTTCTGTCCAAGGTATCATTGCTATAGATACAGCACCTAACCCATCCATAGCGCCACCATCTGCAAAAACTTGATTGAAAAACCTAATCATCATGGCAAATGCACCTGCTTTAGGAGCAACGGATAAGTAAGCAGTAATAGTTGTTGGAGCACCTTCATATACATCCGGTGTCCAAAAATGGAATGGAACTAAAGAAATTTTGTATCCAAAACCAACTAGTATCATTAACATAGCCATCAACAAAGCAGTGTCGGCACTGGAATCCATTTGACTAATTGCCTGTTGCACTAAAAAATAGTTTGTACTGCCTGTCAGTCCATAAAGATAACTCAAACCAAAAAGCATTATTCCCGATGAAAATGCACCATAAACCACATATTTTAGTGCTCCTTCATTTGAATGAGTATTTTGTTTTAAATAGCCAGCTAATACAAAAGACATAATAGAGACAATTTCAATGGAAATATATACCATGATTAGATCAATAGATGATACCATGAGAAATAATCCGAAAGTAATTATTCCGAGTAAAGTAAAGTATTCACCTTTCCTATATTTTTCAAGTTCTCCTGTATGGAGACTAACAATAGAAACAAAAATAGTTGCAAGAATAATTACAAATTTAAAAAAGGATGCAAACGGGTCTAAAACAATTGAATTGGTAAATAATGGTGTAACTTTCTCTTCTTGAAAATAGATAGCACCTGCCACAGCAAGTAGACCAACAATCAGAACCCAACCTACACTTCCTGATTTAGACTTATGTATTGTCAAATCATATATGATGGCAACAATAATAACACCAGATAGAATTAATTCAGGATAAAAGAAAGAAAGACTTTGTAAGTTGGTCATTCTTTATCCTTACATACTTGCAAGGTTCGCAAAGGATACAACATGATTAATCAGATTATCTATCGATGCTGCAATCACGTCCAGATAGGGCGAAGGATAAACACCAAAGAAAATGGTAATAATTAATAAAGGGACAACTGTCCAGAGTTCCAAACTGTTTATCTCTGGTAGGTCTTTATATTTCTCATTCAATTCACCAAAAAATATCCTCTGGAATGCCCATAAGAAATAAGCTGCGTTCAAAAGGATACCTATAGTTGATGCGATTACAATAGCTTTAAATACCGGAAATGCACCAATGAAACACATTGCTTCACTGATAAAACCAGATAATCCTGGTAGTCCAAGTCCAGCAAAGAATGCCAATGCAGTTATACCTGTATAGATGGGCATTTGAGATGCCAATCCTCCAAATCCTTCAATGTCCCTGTGATGAGCTCGATCATAAATGACACCAACCAAAATGAACAGCATGGCTGAAATTGTACCATGGTTAAACATTTGAAATACAGCTCCACCTAAACCAGCTTGTGCCGCTTTTAAATTCATGCCATGAGCTTCACCTGCAGCAATAATGGCCGCCATTCCGATTAAGGAATAACCCATATGATTTACGCTAGAATATGCCACTAGTTTTTTCAAATCTTTTTGTGCAAGGGCACAAAGTCCACCCCATACTACATTAATGAGGCCCAGGAATGCTAGTGCACCCGCAAACCAATATACGCCATCAGGCATAAATCCATAGTTAATTCTTAGGATTCCATAAACACCTAGTTTTAATAGAATACCTGCCAATAATACAGATATTGCAGTAGGAGCTTCTACATGTGCCAAAGGTAGCCATGTATGGAACGGAAAGACGGGAACTTTTATCGCAAATCCGATAAAAAGCAGAACCCAAATCACCTTGATCGCACTCATACCCCACCACATGACACCTTGAAGCGCATCAGGTGCAACTCGAGTAAGTTCAAGAATATCAAATGTTTTTCCGCACGTGAAATAAAGTCCTAAAATTCCTACCAGCATTAGAACAGACCCAAACAAAGTATAAAGGAAAAACTTGATTGCGGCATATTCACGTTGCGGGCCACCCCACATTCCTATGAGGAAGTACATGGGTAGTAACATTACTTCCCAGAAAATGTAAAAAAGAAAGAAATCCATAGATAAAAAAACACCCATGATTCCAGTATCAAGGAGCAAAAATAGAGCAAAATATCCTTTAACCGCCTTCTTTATGTTCCAACTCACGAAAACACCCAGAAAACATAAAAGAGCTGTCAATATGGCCATAGGTAGACTTAGCCCATCTATTCCTAGGATATAGGCAATATTAAAAGAGGGAATCCATTCCGCTCTTTCCATAAACTGCATTTCACCATTCCCAACATCAAAATTGTTCCAAAGAACCAATGTCAGAAAAAACTGCAGACCTGTTGTAACCGCGGCCGTGATTTTAATCACATCTTCTTTATCACGCGGTATAAATGCGATGGCGACCATTCCAACGACTGGAAGCCAAATTAACCAACTGAGAATTTGTTCCATTCTCTCCTCTAATTACTGCTTGAGTTAAAATGATTGAATGATCATTAAAATGACCATTCCTGCTGTAACATACAGCACGTAATTTTGAATTTTTCCTGTTTGAACTTTTTTGAAGATCGCACCTAAACTTGATGAAATCCTAGCAGTACCATCCACTATAATTTGATCAATTACATCAAAATCAAATTTTCCAGTAACTCGACTGGCCCATTCAGTCACACGCCCAAATCCGTTAATAAAATATCTATCATATAATTCCCAATCAATCCATGCAATCTTATTAGCGAGACGCAAAGTGGGTTGATAAAGATATTTATTATAATTATCATCAAAATAATATTTATTTAAACTCCAGTCATACATAAATCCAGCACGAGCCGCCCAATTTTGTGGGGAAAATACTTTTTTAAGATACATTAAAACGGATAGTACTATTCCCAAACCAGCTACTCCAATGGAAAGCGCCATTGCTAAATAATGGGCATGATGAGCTCCTTTCTCGATTTCTGATGCAGAAAGATTTCCAGGAACGACAGCATCTATAGGTTTTACCAGATCATTAAACCATCCGTAACTCGAGAATGGATTAAAATAGGGAATTGTATACCAAAAGAATACGCTGAGGCCACCCAATAAAACCAATGGCCCTGTCATCGCTTTTGGACTTTCATGTATATCATTTATTAATTCTGGGTTTTGGGATTCACCATGAAAAGTTAAAAACATCATTCGAAACATATAAAAAGCTGTGATGGCTGCAGCACCAAACCCAAAGACAGGAAGTAAAAAGTGTTCAGGATGTTGCTGTCCGAACGAAAGAGTTCCTGCTAATATTGCATCCTTGGAGAGAAAACCTGAAAAAAGTGGGACACCAGCGATGGCTAATGTACTGATAAACATGGACCAATAAGTTACAGGCATATTTTCCTTTAAACTTCCCATATTGCGCATGTCCTGAGGATCAGTTTTATAATCGTGTTTTTCATGAAGAGCATGGTGCATAGAGTGAATTACAGAGCCTGAACCATAAAATAAGTTTGCCTTAAACATGGCATGGGTCAATAAGTGAAAAAAAGCTGCGGTATAAACACCTGTTCCTACTGCTAAAATCATATATCCCAGCTGACTTACAGTAGAATATGCTAAAACTTTCTTTATGTCATTTTGCGTAATCGCAATAGATGCTGCAAATATTGCTGTGAATCCTCCAATATAAGCCACAAATAGAAGCGCGTCAGGGGTTAAGATTGGAAAGATTCTCACAGTAAGATAAACACCAGCAGCCACCATAGTTGCGGCATGCATTAATGCTGAAACAGGTGTTGGACCTTCCATAGCATCAGGCAGCCATATATGGAGTGGGAATTGTGAAGATTTACCCATGGCGCCCAAAAATAAACCGACACCTGCAAAGGTTAAAGTTGTGCCAGAAATCATGCCTGCGGATACACCTTCAAAGATATCACCAAAAGCGAAGGATCCCACAGCCGTATAAATCAACATAATTCCGATAAAGAAACCGATATCTCCTACCCTATTGGTTAAGAATGCTTTTTTAGAAGCATTTGCAGCACTATCTTTTTCAAACCAATGCCCGATCAATAAGAAGGAGCTGACACCCACCAATTCCCAGGACATGTACATAGAAATCAAATTATTCGCCAATACAATTCCATTCATGGAAAATGTAAAGAGTCCAAGATATGCATAGTATCGGGAATAACGAATATCACCCTTTAAATATTCTAGGGAGAAAATATGAGTACAGGTCGAAATCAATGCCACAACCAGCAGCATTATGACGGTAATATTGTCTACCAAAAACCCAAGACTGATAGAAAAAGAACCCATATCGAGCCAAGTAAAGGATGCTTCATATTTGAAATTGGGATCATAATCCAAAAGCATGGCAACAAACATGGAAATGGAAAGTATTAGAGTAATAACGATAGCGCCTATTGAAACCCAGTCCCCTTGCCGGGGCAATTTTTTACCCAGAAAAATCTGAATAAGAAATGCAGCCAGTGGCAAAAACAAAATGAATAGAGAATAATTAATAAAAATGTTATCCATTATTCCTTCAAGGCAGAAGCCTCATCCACATTAATAGTATTTAAATTATTATAAATATTGATCACAATAGCCAATGCAACTGCAGCTTCGGCAGCTGCTAGGACAATCACTATAAGCCCGAAGATATGACCATCTAGATTCATACCACCAAACCTTGAAAACGCAACAAAATTTAAATTTGCAGAATTTAAAATCAACTCAACGCCCATAAGCACCGCAATACCATTACGCCTCGTCATTACTCCAAACACACCAAGAGAAAATAAAATTGCAGCAATATATAAATAATTATTAAGCTGGTCCATTAATTCGCTTCCCTTGATAAAAGTGCCGCTCCTATCAATGCCCCCAATAAAAGTATTGATATCGCTTCGAATGGTAGGAGATATTTTGTCATAAGCAATATACCTACTTCTCTGACTGTACTAGAAGGCTCAGCAGATGTTACCTGGTACCAAGGAGTTTTTGATATTACAATTCCTATGAGCAACATCAACCAAAGTGAGACTACTCCACCTACCCCCTGTTGAACATTAGTCTGAGACAGCCTTATAGAAGAAATTCGATTTGTGAGCATAATCCCAAAAATAATAAGCACATTAATTCCACCAATATAAACTAAAAGCTGAACCCCTGCTATGAAATCAGCCCATAGATAAATGTAAAGACCAGCTACCCCAAAAAGAGTAAAAAGAAGAGCGATTGCGGAATAAAGTAACTGGTTATTTAGCACTACCATTAACGCGGAGATAACTGTCAATAATGCAATAACCCAGAATAAAAATTCAGCCACAGGTTCTAAGCCTTAACTTTACTATCTTCATTTAATATTTTTTCTAAACCCTCTTTCGTTCCTGGCTTTGCAAAACGGTAAATGAGGTCACTTCGATCAGCTTCTGAAAATTCATAATCGATTGGATGCTTTTTAGCATTCGGACCACCAGTCATAAAAATACATTCTTCAGGACAAGGGTAGGTGCATAGATTGCAATAGCAGCATTCGGTCATATCTATGTCAAATCTCGTAACTACAAGTGCTTTTTTCGTGCCATTTGAAGTAATACCTCTATGATTAATATCCTTTATATCATTACCTCTGTCTGGTGATTTTTCAGTTTCTATTTTTATACAGTCGACCGGACATACACGCTCACATTTTAAACAACCAATACAATCATCCATATCAACATGTAATCTTGATCTGATCACATTATAGTTTTCATGGCTAAAACCTATATCTCTTTCTGGGCGCGGCCATTTTTCTTCAGGGTATTGTAATGTCGCAATTCCTTTTCTTGCATTTAGCAAGTGGTTTAAAGTTATAAACATTCCGCCAGCTATTGTAGAAACTGCGGTGAAAATATCAGAAAAGTATTTTATCATGATTTTATCCTACGATTACCGTCCATATTGCAACGGCGAAAATATTAAATAAGCCTATGGGTATAAAAACTTTCCAACATAAATGCATTAGCTGATCTACTCTTAATCTTGGTACCGTCCATCGCACCCATATCATAACAAATATTAAAAAAAATGTTTTACTCATCATCCAAAAGACGCTCCAAGCAGGAGTATTAAGAAAATTTGGGAATGGGCTTTGCCAACCGCCCAGAAATGCTGTCGCACCAACTGCACTTACAACAAACATATTTGCATATTCACTGAGAAAAAAGATTGCATAGCGAGTTCCGGAATATTCTGTAACAAAACCAGCCACTAATTCTGACTCGGACTCAGGCAAATCAAAAGGGGTTCTATTTGTTTCTGCAAGCACGCTTACAAAGAAAATGACAAAAACAATAGGCATAAATGGGTTATCAAAGATTATCCATTTTAATAAACCACCCTTTTGATAGGCAATGATTTCTTGCATATTTAGTGAACTAGCCAGCATGATAACAACTACTAGGGAAATCCCAGCAGGAATTTCATAGCTGATTATCTGGGCTGCTGATCTCATTCCGCCAAATAAAGCCCATTTATTATTGGATGACCATCCTGCAAGAATCAAGGCTATGACTGCCAAACTACCAACACCAATTATATAAAATATACCGATATTCATATCAGTAATGATAATTTTTTCACCAAATGGGACAGCAATAAATGATGTAAGTGCACCAATGAAAATCAGGAAAGGGGCAAGTATAAATAATGGTCTATCAGCGCTTGCCGGAATTATATCTTCTTTGATAAATAATTTTAACCCATCCGCTACTGGTTGTAATAATCCCCACTTGCCAGCATGAAGCCCAGGACCTTGTCCCATCGGGCCAGTTTTATCCTGTATAAAAGAAGATACTTTTATTTCAGAATAAATAACACCAAAACCATAAACTGTAATAAATCCTAATAATAAAGCAACGGGAAGAAGCATAGCTAGTATTAGTAAAAGATCATTCCCAGCTACTGCTGGGAATAATTGATTGAGCTGATCAAAAATGAAATCGACTGTCACCTATCTATCTCTCCTAAAACAATATCGAGACTACCTAAAATGGCAAGGACATCCGATAATAACCAACCTGCTCCAATTTCATCAAGCACAGAAAGAGCTGTAAATGCAGGTGAACGCATTTTGACCCTATATGGAATCGGACTACCATCGCTCTCAATATAGTAACCTAAATCGCCTCTTGGCGTTTCCGTCCTAGCATAGACTGATCCTTTGGGAGGACGTATCTTTTTTGGTAAAGATTGATGAACATCACCATCTTTAGGCATACTTGCCAATGCTTGTCTTATTATTTTGACACTCTCTCTAATCTCAAGGATTCTTACATAAAATCTATCCCAGCAATCTCCGATTGTTCCTTTTTTTCCTTCGCCTACAGGAATCTCAAATTCAAATCTATCATATATAGAATAAGGATCATTTTTCCTTAAATCCCATTTTACTCCTGATGCTCTTAAGTTGGGACCAGTGACTCCATAACTTATTGCCACTTCTTTTGGCATTACTCCAATATCAGCAGAACGCTCTACAAGGATTTTATTGTGGGCGAGTATATTTTCTAACTCGTCGACTTTAGGTTCAAAATAATCTAGGAATTCAAATGTTGATTCAACGAAACCGACAGGGATGTCATGACTTAGACCACCAACCCACATATAGTTATAAAGTAATCGTGCACCGCATGTTAACTCGAATAAATCTAATATTCTTTCTCTATCCCTCAATGCCCATAAAAAAGGAGTGAACGCCCCTAAATCTAAGCCAAAAACACCGGTACATAATAAATGACTAGCGATTCGTTGCAATTCTGCCATGACGACTCTGATATGCTCAACTCTGTTATTCACTTTAATTTCCATGAGCCTTTCCATTGCCACAACATATCCAAAATTCATTGACATAGAAGATAAATAATCACAACGGTCGGTAAATGGTATTACTTGATCATAGGTAACATTTTCAGAATGTTTCTCAAAACACCTATGCAAATAACCCATATAGGGCGTAATTTGAGATACAACCTCACCATCTGTTCTCACTTGTAGACGTAAGACACCATGAGTAGCAGGATGCTGTGGCCCAATATTTAGGACCATTTCTTCGCCGTGTACTACTCCCATCCTTCCTTCAATTTTGGCACCACTATACCGTGATATGTTTCCTGCACCTCATAATCTTTTCTCAACGGCCAGCCTTCCCAATCATCAGGTAAAAGTATTCTTCTGAGGTCTCTGTGACCGGTATACTCAATTCCAAACATATCGTATGTTTCTCTTTCAAACCAATCAGCAATTCTCCATATTCTTTCTACAGATGGTACCTTGGGATTAGATCGAGGAACTGCTATTCTAATTTCTGTATAATGATCTAATTCCATCGAGTGGAGATTATATCTTGAATCAAGCATGTCATCACCAATATCTAAGCCGGTCTGGCACTGCAAAGAATCAAATAATAGTGATGGCTCAAATTTCAACCAATTAGCAATTTCAAACCAGTTATCAGGCTGGAGACAAACAAAATCATCTTCATCAATTGTAGAACCTGCAAAATTTTCTTCAATCATTTCTCTAACTTTAAAATTGACATTCTTACTTACTTCAATTTTTTGTTCATCATCTTTTGTTTTTTCATTTTTTAAGGTAGCCAACTCGGGCATTGCCGGACGTTCTACAGTACCCTTTTTGACCTTCATTATCATGGCCTTGGCTTTGGCTCGAATCATTTTATCTTCACAGGCATTTACAATATCCATATCGCCATCAAGGCCTTTATTAACTAAATAAATAATCAATTCATCTTTTTTTAGCGAATCCGGATTAAATGATTTAGACGATGAAACCTTTTCAATAGGAGTTTCTGTCTCAGACATGGCTGGTCTTTCTAGAATACCTTTTTTGACCTTTATTATCATAGCCTTGGCTTTGGCACGAATCATTCTATCTTCACAGGCATTGACAATATCCATATTACCATCAAGTCCTTTATTCACCAATTCTATGATGAGCTTTTCTTGATCAGAACTCATATCATTTTACGAGTCAATGGACGATCATCAAGTATCTGTTCCTCTAGCTTTAATAGTCCTTCTATCAGTGATTCTGGCCTGGGAGGACAACCTGGAACATATACATCTACTGGTATAACAATATCAACACCTTTTAATACATGGTAACCGTGCTGCCAATATGGGCCACCACTTGTAGCACATGAACCCATCGCAACAACATATTTTGGATCAGCCATTTGTTCATATAATTTTTTAACACGAATTGCCATTTTCATTGTTACAGTACCTGCTACGATCATCACGTCTGCCTGTCTTGGAGATGACCGAGGTATAAAACCTATTCTTTTTATATCATGTCTTGGTGCCGCCGCAGCCATCATTTCAATTGCACAACATGCAGTACCAAATTGGAAGAACCATGGACTTGTACTACGACTCCAATTCATTAGCTTCTCAAGCTTCTCAACGATAATATTATCTTCTTGGAATTTATTTGTTAATAAGCCCATTTAGTTTTCCTTATCAATTGCAATTTTTGAATATCTACCTGTACCATAACGAACCCTTCTTTTTACCCAGTCTAGATCTGATTTGACCCATACATATGCCAGACCAACAACCAATATTAATAAAAATATTCCCATTTCAATTAGTGCAAGCAAACCTAATTCCTTAAATACAACTGCCCATGGGAAGAGAAAAACTACTTCCACATCAAATATAAGAAAAATTAGGGCAATAACATAAAATCGTATGTTGAATTGCAACCATGCTGATCCCTCAACAACTTCACCACACTCATATGTCTCCAATTTTTCTTTTGTCTTATTTACAGGCGCAACTAGCCAGGCTATTAGTAAAGGGACTATCACAAAGATGACAGCAACTATACTGGTAAAAAAAACTGTTCCAAAATCTCGATACATAAACTTTAAATTTGATGAATGCTATGACATGAAATTTAATCCGTAGAAATTTGGCTAGTCAAACTAATTGTCATTAATAAGTAGAATAATTAATCAAGTTTTGAGGTTGATACGTCTCTAGTTATTCTTCTAATTTTTTAAATGTCATTTTTCAACTCTTTTATTACTTCAACACTACCATTCTTACCAAAGTGGTTTGCTGAACCCTTTGCAAAACCATATGTTGCAGGTGAGAGTAAGAATGAAGCAATCAACAAGATTAAAGCCCTGAATGAAAAAGGTTTTAGTGCCACGGTTGATATTTTAGGAGAGCACATTTTTGAAAAGCACGAGGCTAGGGAAATAACAAGTCAATATTGCCAACTTTATGACCGTATTGCACAAGAATCTTTAGATTGTAATATTTCATTTAAACCTACACACATAGGATTAGATATATCATTGGGAGAAGCTTTAGTAAACACAACAACAATCCTTAGAAAAGCTAAAGAATATGAAAACTTTCTCCGAATCGATATGGAGAGCTCACATTTTACAGACCAAACTTTTGAGATTTATAAACATTGTAGGACAATTTACCACAATGTTGGTATAGCTTTACAAGCGTATTTGTTCAGGAGTTTGAAAGATATTGAAAATTTAGGAAACGGATATTTTAATTTAAGGGTTTGTAAGGGTATTTATCATGAACCAGAATCCATAGCTTATCAAAAAAGGAATGAAATCAGTAATAATTTTCTAAAAATGGCTAAAGCTATGGCCCTAAAAAAAGCCTTTGCCGCTTATGCAACTCATGATCAGGATTTGATTGATCGACTTCTTAGATGGATCAAGTCAGAAAATATCCCCAAAGACCTTTTTGAATTTCAGGTTCTTTACGGAGTCCCTATGTCTGGGCGATTAGAGAATCTTTTATCTGCGGGATATAAGGTTCGGGTTTATGTGCCCTATGGACCAGATTGGTTTGACTATTCTGTTCGCCGTTTAAGAGAAAACCCAAACATTGCTGGTTATGTTTTAAAAAACTTATTCCGACTAAAATAAATCAAAAGAATAAAATCTAGTAAAGGATTATTTTTTTTAGATGAATGATTCCTTAGTTATAAGAAAGATTCTAGGTATGAAAACTATTGCGGTTGTCGGTATGTCACCTAAAACTGATAGGCCCAGCAATTATGTCTCTATGTACATGAAACAGAATGGCTACTCAATTATTCCTGTAAATCCAGGACAAAAAGAGATTGCAGATCTGCACTGTTATCCTGACCTTAATAGTATACCAGAACAAGTTGACGTAGTAAATATTTTTCGACGTCCAGAATATGTTCCACCTATTGTGAATTCTGCGATTGCAATTGGTGCAAAAGCAATTTGGATGCAAGACCATGTCATCCATAAAGATGCTGGCCAAAAAGCAAATGATGCAGGTTTACTTGTAGTTATGAATGATTGCATACTACGACAGCATCAGCAGATATATTAACCCTTGTTATTTACAGAATATTACCAATATAGAATGGTTATCACTAACTAGATTTCCCCTCTTTTTCCCCAACCCATTTTAGTCCTAAGAGTCTGGAAATAATCACAATCATCAAAATCAATTAAATTGATCTTATAGTTAGACTTTGTAATCTCCACAATACATTTTGGATCTAGGAACTCATGTATTTGGCCATCTGCAGTAAATAGAATAGAATCGTTTACTTCTGGGAATGATAAAACTATGCTTGAATTGGCAGGCACTACCAGAGGACGAGAAGTAAGTGAATGAGCTGAGGCTGGTGTAATAATTAAAGAGTCTACGGAAGGAGTCACAATGGGACCGCCAGCCGAAAGTGAATAAGCTGTAGAACCAGTTGGTGATGCAATGATTAAACCATCTGCCTTGTAATTGCAAACTAATTGCTGATTCACCTTAACAGTTGCTGTAAGCATTCGATGACTTTCTCCATTACTTAAAACAAAGTCATTTAATCCAACATGAGGAATTGACTCACCATTTTTTCGGATGGTAGCTTGAACCAGCATTCTCTTTTCAATAATAAATTCACCTTTTAGCACAAGATTTAATCGCGAAAAAAGATCATTTCTCGTTACTTTTGCAAGAAAACCTAAATCACCTAAATGGATTCCAAGTATTGGTGTACTTTGATTTTCCATAGCTCGAGCTAATGATAAAAATGTCCCATCTCCACCTAAAACCAACATAAAGTCTAAAGCACCCATATCATCTTTAGATTGGATTAAAGGACGTTTTTTATCAATACAACGTTGACTATTCTTGATTCGTGTTGTAAGGTGTGCTTCTAGATTATTATCATCTGCCCAGTGTAGAATGTCAGGCAAGATATTCCAGAAGGAATCTTTCTCCGTATTTCCCCAGACACCAAATGTGCTGGGGACTTTCACTCAGTATCCTTGATAACCAAATCACCAGTGCTTTTCTGGATCAATTCCTGAACGGTTTGCTCTGCATCTTTTAATTGACCTTGACAATATTTTATCAAGTCCATTCCTTCTTCAAACCATTCTAGGCTTTGTTCAAGACTTGCATCACCAGATTCCATTTGTTTTACAACTGTTTCAAGCTGCTTTAGGGCAGTTTCAAATGAAGATTGTTTATTTTTTCTTGTCATAATAAAAATTACATGTTTTCAGTTTTATGAATATCATCTATCTTTTTCGCTCCGAATGATCCTCTACTAGTTTTTAGCTCAAAAGAATCACCAATTTCTATATCAATTGCGGATCGAATAATATTTCTACTCGAATCAAAAGCAATAGTATAACCGCGATCCAAAACTTGGGTTGGGTCTAAAGCGGATATTTGTTTCCTTAAAAAAGTTAAACTATCTTTAGTTTGGGTTAGATGTACCTGTTCGCTATGAATCAACCGTGATCTGAATTGATTCAATTTTTCAATCTGACGTACAATGATTTTTTGAGGTTGCTGGAGTAAAACTCGATCTATTAAATGATCCATTCTTAAAAAGTATTGATCCATTTTCCCTTGCAAATTTTTACTTATTGTATTTTTCAATTCTAAACAATATGTTAAAATATCATTCGAAGAAATACTTACAAGCTCTGCAGCAGCTGAAGGAGTGGGTGCGCGAATATCAGCTACAAGATCCGAGATTGTAAAATCTGTTTCATGTCCCACTGCTGAAATAATTGGAATTTTAGATTCAAAAATTTTTCTTGCAACAATCTCTTCATTAAATGCCCACAGGTCTTCTAGAGAACCACCTCCTCTTCCAACAATCAAGGTGTCAACTTGCCCATATTTGTTGAATTCATCAATAGCAATCGCAATATCATTCGCAGACCCATTGCCCTGTACCTTTGTGGAACGAATAATTATACGTACATGAGGTGCTCTGCGCTCTAATATATGAATGATATCTTTAAATGCGGCACTGGAAGCGGAAGTAATTAGCCCTATACATTTAGGGTAAGTTTGGATTGGTTTCTTATATTCAGTATTAAATAATCCTTCTTTAGCAAGAGTCCCTTTTAGTAATTCAAATGCTTTGAATAAATCACCGATACCCGCAGGCTCCATTTTTAATACTTTTACCTGAACCTGCCCTCTTTTTTCATATAAAGTCACCATACCATTTACTCGCACTTCCATACCACCATTTGGTTTGAAATTTAAAAATTGATTATTCCCTCGAAACATGGTGCAATGCAATTCACTCTTATCATCTTTTAAAGTGAAATACATATGACCTGATGCAGGATGGTGGTGGAAATTTGATATTTCCCCTCTAACCCAAATATTAGAAAGAGAGCTTTCCAATGAATGGCGAATCTGTGTATTCAGTTGTGAGACAGTAAATTGGGTCTGAGATTCAGGCATTACTTTTTTTCTGCCTATTGTACCTAATTAAATGAAAAAGCCTTACGAAAACTTTGAAAGGCTTAAAATTTATTTCTTTTTCTTATGACGATTTGCACGAAGTCTTTTTTTACGTTTGTGCGTATTCATCTTTTTTTTCTTTCTCTTTTTACCGCTTGGCATTTTGTTTCCGTTTATTTATTAATGAGTTCATTTACACGAGATCGCATTAACTTACTTGGTTTAAAGGTAGGAACATAACGTTCCGGTAAATAAACTGGTTCTCCAGTTCCAGGATTTCTAGCCTTCTTCGGCATACGATGTTTGATACCAAAAGTACCGAATCCTCTTAATTCTACTCGTTCATCATTTGCTAGAGAATTAATAATTGTTCCCATGATACCATTCATGATTGTTTCAGTTTCTACCTTTGTTAGCCCCGTTGCTTCTGAAACTATATCTACAATTTCTTGTTTTGTCATTGTTAATCTCCCGGCGAAATCCCGCCTGATAAAGTTTTATCCTCCCTTCACCCAGATTACTAATTTTTGACCCGGATGGATTAAATGAGAACCGTATTTCATATTATTCCAGCGACGAATCTTACTGGTTACAGTTCCAAAATCTTCAGCAATTTGCCCTAGAGTATCACCTCGCTTCACTTTATAAATACGCTTGGAGTGCCCAGGTGGTCCACCATTTTCCCCAGTGCCCCATATTTGCCCACCCTTTAAAGGTACTTTTAATTTTTGTCCAACCCGAACTTTATTCCGATTTCGTATTTTATTTACTGCAGCCAGATCATGGATGGACACACCATATTTTTTACTAATTGTCCAGAGACTTTCACCATACCTTACTCGATGGATTACAAACTGTGGTGCAAATCGTTCATTTTCAGGAATAGCATTCCAGGCTTTTACAAAATCTTCTTTCTTCCCAACTGGTAATTTCAATTTGTAGGGCCCATCTGTAGGGGTAGCTGACTGACGTAGCTCAGGATTATAATCCCTCAGCATTTTTGCTTTTATACCTGCGACTCTTGCTAAGACCGCAATATCTGCACTTTTTTTTAGAATAACTTCCTCATATTGAAAGGGTTCTGCTTCAGGAATTACAAAACCATATGCTTCTGGTGCCTTAGCAATGATAGCTGCAGAAAGGAAATAAGGAACATAATTTCGAGTTTCTCTTGGCAGAGATTGGAGCTGCCAAAAATCATATGTCTGATGTAGCTTGGATGCCCTTAATACCCGTCCTTCACCACAATTATAAGCTGCAAGGGTTAAATACCAATTATCAAATAAATTATTTAAATCTTTTAGATATTTACAAGCTGCGTGTGTTGCTTTTACAGGGTCTCTTCTCTCATCTCGATACCAATCCCTTGATAATCCATATCGTTTCCCTGTGGCATAGATAAACTGCCACATACCTGAAGCGTTAGCCCTACTGTATGCTTTGGGGTTTAGTCCGGATTCAATCATAGCCAGATAAATAAACTCTTCGGGCATTTCATGTTCTTTTAGAATTGGCAAGATCAAATCTTTGTATTGAACATAGCGTTTAAGCCAAATATCAAATTGTTTTCGTCCTTTGGTCTGAAAATAGTGAATAAATTGATCAACTTGTTTATTTCTTACTAAGGGAATACCACCATCCCTGTCATCAACAACAATGAATTTAGTTTCACCCATTTCAATTTCGACTATTTCTGAAATATCATGACGAATTTTATCTGCCACAACAGGTGTATTCATATTTTGCACCGTTTCCAAGTTATGACGATAAAGATCAGTAAAAGTACGATTGAATCGATCAAACTCTTCCTTATCTTCCAAGTTCATTTCACCAATTTGGTCTGCTTCCATCAGTAACTCAAAGATACGACTCAATAAAAAAGCTACTTCTAATGTATCTTTATTAAAATCAGAAATAATAGTTTCAGACATGAGGAGTTTAGCATCTCTAAGAATTTCTGGGAACCTGTTCCTGGTTTCATCAATTCTGGTGGTACTATCGGAGATTGCTGTTGGCAAGGAAGATACTGCAGATTCTGTTGATGAAGCGGAAACCGCTGTCAAAGATGCAAATCCTGCCCACACCCAAAAGGGTAAAATTGCTCTAAAGTTATTTATCAAAGGGATTTAGACGATATAGTAAATGTAAAGTTATACTAGAATACTTCTTTTATACAAGACCTTCTCGCTTCATTTTTATTATTTTTTCTGTTGTGCTAAATCCTTGTTTAAGCGGAAAAATTTTCACCATCCCTCCCCAACTCAATAATTCATTATATCCAGCGATATCTTCTGGAGAATAATCGCCGCCTTTAACTAAAAAATTAGGTTTAATTGCTGTAATTATATCTATCGGAGTTTCTTCATTAAATACAGTGATTGCTGAAATCAATCCAAGTTCTAAGATATTATTTATGCGAATCATTTCTGATTCAATAGGTCGATCTAAACCTTTCAAATTTGATACAGATTCATCAGAGTTTATGCCTATTATTAATCTATCTCCGATAGAAGAAGCATATTTAAGTAGATCAATATGACCCTGGTGTAATAGGTCAAAACAGCCGTTAGTAAATACTATATTATTGTTATCTTTTTTCCATGTATTTACTCGATTCTTGAGTTCGGATAAATCCAATAACAAAGCTTACACCACATTTATATTTCGAATAGTCAAGGGTGGGAACCATTTCTCACCATTAATTTTATTTTGGCATTTCATAAATCCAATTCTACTCCAATTTTTTTGAGAAATTCAAGATAGAAAAGAAATAAGATATAACATTTGGGGACTAAATAATAAAGGATGGGGATACAAATATTCATTGTTATTTGGTAAAATTTGGATATGAAATTGAGAGCCGTAAAAAGAGTAAAATCATCATTATCAATAAATTAAAATTAAAGAATATTCTTAAATGAAAATAGAAAGGAGTTTAATATGATTAAATATCATGAAACAGTATAAATCTATATGTTATAAATAATTATGATTGATCTAAAAGTTTTTGGACTTCACTCTGCACATAATGTGCTAATTCGCGACGTGATTCAAAATTATATTCCCCCGGAGGTATGGGGAAGCCAATTCTCATTTCGATTGGTTGATTATTGAGATTCCAGGAAGTTTTTTCCAACATTTCAAATGTTTTAACAAAAGCAATCGGCACAATAGGAATGCCTGTTTCAATTCCAACTAAAAGTCCACCACGCTTAAACGGATGTAATTTCCCATCTTTTGTCCTAGTCCCTTCAGGAAACAACAAAACTGACCTAGGTATTTCTCGGAGAGACCTTTTAGCATTCTCTAATGATTCTATCGCTTTCTCATGGTGGCTTCTATCAACAAAAATATGTCCTGCTGTCTTCATAACCCATCCTAAAATAGGCACTGATTTTAATTCAATTTTGGAAATTGATACTAACCAGTAAGGTAAGCCTGCAAAAGCTAGTAGTATGTCAAATCCTGATGCATGGTTACCTGCAAAAATATACGTACCATCTGGTCTAAGGTTTTCTAAACCCTTAACAGAGTAGGTAATTCCACCAAAAAATAAAATAAGTTTAGCCCAAAGATTTGCAAAAGCACCTAAGGTTTTTCCCTTTTTAGGTTCAAAAAAAGAAATAAGAATACCTGTTAATCCTAGAATCGTGGTCCATATTGCAGTCTGGAATAAAATCCAAAGATAATGCAATCAGATTATCTCCTGAATTCCTAAAAATTCTTCAACTTCTTCCGGAAATTGTATTTGACCATCTTCCGTTTGATATGTCTCAATTAAAGCCACCATGAGCCTAGGTGTTGCTAAACCTGATCCATTTAATGTATGGAGAAATCCAACTTTTTGATCGGATTCTTTTCGAAATCGAATATTTCCTCGCCGAGCCTGGAATGTTTCAAAATTACTGCAAGATGAAACTTCTAACCATTTCTGTTCACCTGGTGCCCAAATTTCAAGATCATAGCATTTTGCTGCTGCAAAACTTAAATCTCCTGCACAGAGTTCAATTACGCGGTAATGAAGCCCTAACTTTTTTAATACCGACTCGGCCTGCCTTGTCAAATTCTCTAATTCATCATAAGAAGTTTCAGGCATTGTGAACTTTACCAGTTCAACTTTATTAAATTGATGAACTCTGAGCAACCCCCGTGTATCTTTACCATATGAACCAGATTCCCTTCTAAAGCATGGTGAATAAGCAACATAGTCTATAGGCAAATCTTTCTCATCTATAATTTCATCTCTGTGTACATTAGTGACAGGTACTTCTGCTGTTGGTGCTAAATATAAATTATCTTTTTCTGTATGGTACATATCTTCTTCAAATTTTGGTAATTGACCCGTGGTCATCATTGATTCACGAAGCATTAAGACAGGAGGAAATATTTCATTAGATCCATAATCAGTCTTGTGATGATCTAACATACTATTTATAAGAGCCCTTTCTAATTTTGCACCATTACCAGTATACATTGGAAATCCACTTCCTGAAAGTTTTGCACTGCGTTTAAAATCAAACAATTGTAAATCCTCATTCAGTTCTAAATGTGTTTTTATTTTGAAGGTAAATTCTGGTTTCTTTCCAAAAGTTCTAACAACAACATTTTGGGACTCATCAATTCCTTTTGGAACGCTATTATGAGGTAAATTTGGTAATTGTAATAGTTTCCCTTCTAAATCAGATTCAATTTCATGCAGAACTGATTCTACTTTTTTCAACTGTTCTCCAAGCTTCCTAGTATTATTTATCGCTTCTGAAGCATCTTTACCAGACTTTTTAGATAGACCTATAGCTTCTGATGCACTATTCCTTTCTGAACGTAAATCATTAGCTTCCGTTTTCAGTGACCTGCATTTTTCATCTAAAATCAGAATTTGATTCAAATCAAAATTGCTTAACTTAAGAGAAATTTGCTCTGCTACAATATCAGGCTTTTTTCGAATTAATCTAATTGATATCATTTAGTGACATTTAAATTTAGGGATCAAATTTATTTCTTTTCTATTTTCTTTTCCAAAAAGATTAGAAGATAAAGTATAGGGGCAGGTGCCCGGGCTAGATATTAATTGTAAATAATTACTTGTTGAGATAAGTTAAAGGGAAATAAAAAAGGATTTCTATCGAAAAGACTGTGCCCAGTTTAATAAAAAAGTATAATAAAACATTCGTTCTATCGATAGTTGATCATATTATATTGCACAAGTCTCGATTAAATCATATCTAAAAATAATGAAAATAATATACATCCTTTGGGTTTTTTGTGTATCAGTTTCGGCGCAAACCCTAGACATTAATGCTCTTCGAGCATCCAATAAAGCGACATCAGTTTTTCCTATAAATCAATCTGCAATAAATCGTGAAACCCAGTCTATAAATACCCACTTAATGGATACACCCATAGACAAAAATCAATACCTTATTGGCCCGGGCGATCAATTCCAAGTCAATATTATTTCGAGTTCAGAAGTATCCACCTTCAAGTTGGTAGTATCTCCATCAGGAGAAATTCTCATTCCTTCAGTAGGCGTGATCCAAGTATTTAACCTTTCCCTAAATGAGGCTATCACAGCCATGACTGCTGCGATACATAATTGGAATCAGACAGCTAATATTCATATCACATTATCTCAAATTAGGGAATTTAAAATCAAGGTTATTGGCCATTTACGTAAACCAGGTCTTTATACGGCAACGCCTGTTTCTCGCGTATCTGATATCTATGAAATAATTATGGATAAACACTTAGAAAAGATTGAATTGAAAGATGAATCAAAGAGCGTCCAAGAAGATTCCGGTGAAATGGAATACCTAGATTTATCCCATAGGAATATAAAAATTGTTCGTAATGGTGATTCCCTGAAAATTGATTTAGTTAAATTTGGTTCAACGGGAGAAGATAAGCACAACCCATTTATTCATCAAGGCGATATACTTATTATCCCTGTAAAACAGCATATGATAAACATTTTTGGCGGAATAAAAATTCCAGGTGAATATGAATATGTTGATGACGAATCATTATATGAGTTTATCAAATTAGCTGGGGGACTTAGACCCGATGCAGATCCGACTAAAATTGAAATAACACGATTCAAAACATTTAGTGAAAAATATACTTTTTTCATAGAATATAAAAATTCTAAAACCATTAAAATTGAGCCGGAAGATCATATTATGGTACGTTACGAAAAGGATTATAAACGTCAGGATATAGTCTATATCACCGGCGAAATTCATTTCCCTGGTGTTTATGCAATTGAAGAAGGAGCAACTCTAAATAATGTGCTTAACAGAGCTGGTGGATTTACAAATAAAGCTGACCCAACCAAAATCAGAATCAATAATAAATCCATTGAAGTTATCCCTGATCGTGAAAGAATACGTATTCTCCTGATTCCAGAAGAAAATCGTTCCCCATCGGAGCGTGCATACATTAAAGCCAGAGCACTGACAAAAAGAGGATCGATTGAATCCAACTCTAGAACTCAAATGGAAACCCTATTGAATTTCATTTTGGTAAACAATGATAACATATTTATACCCGAGGATTATAAATATATTGAAGTCTTGGGCGGTGTTGTTAAACCAGGACGTTACCCTTTTTATGATGGTAAACTTGTGAATGATTACATTTTGTTGGCAGGAGGTAAAACAAAAACATCCACCAGAAATACTTTTATAATTAAGGCTGGTACTGGACAAAGACTACCTGCAAAAAAAGATGTCAATTTAGAAAACGGGGATACAATTTTCATCGCAGATAAAATGGAATATAATAAATGGATTATTCTTAAAGATACACTGGCAACTCTTGGGCAAGTGGCTGCCCTAATTGTAGTTATTCAAAATGCAATTGGACAGTGAGATGAAACTGACCCAACACGAACAAAAAATACTTGATATTATCAATTCCTATCCTGAAATATTAGAAGACCCTGTACAACGTGCTGCAATTGCCCAACGGTATGGATTAACTGAAAAAACATTAAGAAATCGTATCGCAGAATTCAAAAAATATGGACTTATAAATACGAATAACCAACTCCAAGCTAGTAATGGTGATATTGATTTGATTCAAATTATTAAATTATTGTGGACAAAAAAGAATATAATCATAATTTTCTCTTCCATATTTGGGGTTATTGCGATGGGTTATATCCTTATCAAAACACCACTTTATACATCCACTATTACCATGTATCCTGCAGGAGATTTATCCCAATCTAAGTCTGTCATGGGTACTAATCTTTCTACTTTAGCAGAGTCATTTGGCCTAGCTGGGATGTCCGCAGCCCCAAATTACAATATTCCCGATATTGTTGGAAGCAACAGGATAAAAAAAGATATTGTACTTCAAAATTGGGAGATACAAATTGATAATCTTCCACAAAACTTAATCGTTTATTGGAAAATAAATATAGAATCATTCAATCCCTTGAATTGGATTCGAGGTTTATTTCCCAAGGGGAATGTTAGTTCTTCAAAGGAAGACGAATATATCTATAGAGCAGTCAAAGAATTAGAGGATCGTATTCATGTATCTGAATCTGGTTCAGGTCTTATAACGATTGATGTTGATATGGAAGAGCCACAATTAGCAGCCGATATTGCTAATTTTATTTCTGATTTTGTTATTCGTTTTGTTTCCAAAGTCCAACGAACCAATGCATTTAAAAATAGAGAATTCATTGAAAATCAATTAGACCAATCTTCTATTTCCCTTGAAAAGTCTGAAAAACAACTAGTTCTTTTCCAAAATAAATATCCCCAAAGTCTGGATACACCGGAATTATCAATGCAGCGGCTTGTTCTGCAGCGGGAACTAGAAGAAAACCAAACTGTTTACTTAACATTTCGACAACAATATGAAATTGCTCGTATCGATGAGCAAAAGGAGAAAATCTTAATCAACATCCTTGATAAAGCAACTCCTGCTGTTAAAGTATCTAAACCCAGAAAACTAATGATATTAAGTATCGCTATATTTTTAGGGTTTGCTATAGCAATACCTTTCATTTTGTATAAAGATTATCCATCAACTTGAGTTTTAGATATTTTAAGAACAATCATACTATTTTTCAGTCTCGATATGCATTTTTGAAAGGGATCAGTGGAACTACATTTATCATTTTAGCTGGTAAAGGGTTCAGTTACTTATTTCAATTGACTTTGACTTACAAATTTGGTGCCCTTGTTGCTGGGATATTCACAATTTGGTTCACATCTATAAACATATTATCCTTTTTGTCTCGTTGGGGATTGGATGTATTAGCTGTACAGTTAATACCCAAGTATAAATCGTCTCTAAATAAACAATGGTTCATTGTGAATTCTATTGCTACTTTATCATTAAAGATAACATCAGGGCTAATTATTATTTGGCTAATAGTTAGTCCTTGGGTGGCAACCAATTTTTTTCATAATCCTTCCTTAGTAATACCATTTAAGTACAGTGCAATTCTTTTAATCCCCTTTAATTTTTTATTTTTATCTGCTGGTATCCATAGAGGATTTAATTCTTATTATTCATTTGCATTTATCCAACATTTTTTACTCCATTTCTTTTCTTTCACTTTTTTAATTATTGGTATAAGAGTTCTTTTCAGTGAAACGTCATTTTTGTCTCCAATTAATGCATTTGCTGCCGGTATAGTATTAACAGCTATACTAGGCGTTGGATTATTATTTCACCAATTTCCACGAGGTGTTTCCATTCAACCTACTAATGATAATTTATTTAAATCTGGGATACCCTTTGCTCTCTCCAATATAGCTTTTTTTCTATTAAATTGGATGGATGTGTTATTAGTAGCCTATTTCCTTACTGAAGTTGATGTAGGAATTTTTAATTTAATTATGCGGGTAGCATTGATTGTAAGTTTACCCATACTGGGAATAAACAGTGTTTTGGGTCCTCGTATTTCAGATGCTTTTTTTTCTAAATCCACTCAGAGATTGAAAAAACTATTTTTTTTCTCTTGTTTTACTGGGACATTAACATCCCTACCAATATATATCGGGTTATGGATTTCCCATCCTTTAATACTAAATTATTTTGGATCAGAATTTAACAGTGCTGCAACACCTTTTCTTATCCTAGCAGCAGCTCAATTTTTTCATTCTGCCACAGGATCGGCGGGATTATCTTTACAAATGATGAATCATGCCAAAGATTTCCAGAATATCTTATTTATAGTTGTTATTATTAAACTTGTTTGTGGTACTTTTCTGATATCCGAATATGGTCTTTATGGCGCAACCCTTAATGTACTAATCGCTGTCATTATTTGGAAAACAGCTACTTGTATAACTCTAATAAATCGATACAAATCTTTTTGTAAAAAAGTGGAGGTATCCGAAAATGGCTAAGGTAAAATGGCCTGATTTTTTAATTCTAGGTGCAGCAAAAGCAGGTACAACAGCTCTATATCATCAATTGAATTCCCACCCTGAAATATTTATGAGTGTCCAAAAAGAAATGAATTATTTTGCCTTGAAGGATCAAAAAATCAATTTTTCGGGTCCTGGTGATATGGAGGGTATTCATCGTACTTCCATCACTAGAAAAGAAGAATATCTATCTTTTTTTTCTGCCACGAGCCAAAACGTTATGGGAGAAGTCTCCCCTCTATACCTCTATTCTCCAATAGCCCCAAAAAATATCTTTCGGCATATTCCGCATGTTAAACTTATTATTTGTTTAAGGAATCCCGTTCACCGAGCCTATTCTGCTTTTTTACATTTACGCCGAGATAACAGAGAAATGATTAAAGATTTTCAAACAGCATTCAATTTAGATGAAGAACGAAAAAATAATGGATGGGCTGAAATTTGGCATTACCGTTCGATGGGGCTTTATGGTAAACAATTACAGCGATATTTCTCTTTATTTAATCAAGAACAGATTCTTTGTTTAATTTATGAAGACTTTTTGAATGAGCCAGAATATACTCTGAAATCTATTTGTGAATTTTTAGGTGTGAATTCATCCCACAATTTTGACTTTGGTACAAAATATAATAAATCTGGTATGCCCCGTTTTCAATTTCTACACCAAATATTAATTCGCCCTCATATATTGAAAAAAATCATTAAAAAANTTTTACCAAAAAAACTTAGAACTCNTTTGCGGGAAAAGTTGCTTAACTTAAATCTAAAATCACAGGATTATTTATCATTAGATCAAATGCAGCGTTTATTCNCCNATTTTGAAAAAGATATTCAATACACNGAAGNACTAATCAANAGGGATTTGTCTCATTGGAAACCANATCAATTATGACCAAAANATCAANTATAACTTTAANCTCTTTTCTAAANNGAGAATTNGCAGTGGCAAGTTTTCCTCCTACGTGGTTNATATTTCAGCCNNTCGCAGGAATTTGTGCATTCNTGGGTCTTAAACTGGGACTCTCCCCCAATGGAATGACACTTCTGGGAGGTATTTTGGGATTATATAGTATGGTGCAATTCGCAACTATACCTATTGGAGTTTCATCTTCCGCTACTCTCACCTTTTTACTATTAATGGTGTATACAATGGATTGTGCAGATGGCCAGTTAGCACGGGCTAGTAAAAATACATCTCTTTTAGGGCAATGGATTGATCTTTCCATTGATCTATTACTAATCATCCTACTACCTATAAGTATTGCGTTTTTAATAACTCCTCATTTTTCCATACTTAAGGTAAGTCAACTCACATTTATTTTAATTTTCGGCCGTAGTTTGTCTCTTCTGACATCATCAATGAAACGGGCAGCAGGCCAAGAACATAAACCTAGTCCATCTATCTTAAAAAAATGTATTCAATCGATAGTGGACACACCAGTTTTTTATATCTGCATAGTATGGGCTCGCTTGAGTCCAGAAATCCTTTATAATGTATCCATTCTTTATGGGATATTATTTTTCATAGAAAGTATTTATTTTGCAAGAACATTTCGCTCCTAATGCATGTAAAAAATGTCATATCAAAACTTAGCTTGTTAAGAGGACTCTTACTTTTATCTTTATTTGGGATGCCGGGTATTCTTCAATTTGACAAAACTGGTGTTACAAAAAACTTTGGTTTATTTAATCTACAATCTTTTTCCAGAATGGTAATTTATATCATAATTGGAATTATTGTTATTCTCTTTATAGCAGGAATCGAAAAATTCAAATTTAAGAACGAATTTTTTAAACAAATCAATACTCCTCTGTCATATTATTTCCTTGCTCTTTTTATTTCAATCCCTGTACTGTCAAATGCAGAGTTTTTACTTTCAGGATATTTTGTAATGGAATGGGTTATTTTTTTTCTTTTATTTTATTTATATACTAAGGAAAAAGGAGCCTATACCTTACCTGATATGTTTCAAGATATTATATTGTTAATTTGGTTAAAAATTATTTCCTTATTTATTATTTTACCTTTTTTCCCTTCCTTGGGTTTATTTGTTGACAGATTACATGGTGTGGTTAGAATTGGAGGCTATTTCATTGGTCCAAACGTATTGGCAACATTGGCAGCTATGCTCGCTTCCTATTATTATTTTTATTTTAAAGGAGCCAGTATAAAAAAGTATGGTCTATTTATTTTTGCAGTCATTATATTATTAGGGACTAATTCTCGAGGAGCCCTATTGAGTTTTTTCCTGGCATTTTCTTTTTCACTTATTTGGTCTAGGAAGGGATTAAATCACCTCGTCCTCCTTTATTTTGCAGCTTTTATTTTGGCTTTTTTATTTACCTACATAGATTACTTTTTACGAGGGATGGGAATTACCAACATCTTAACCCTTTCGGAACGAATACCTCTCTGGAGTAAATATTTTTTAGAATTTGGCAATAGTCCGATCATTGGCTTTGGATTTATTGCAGGTGTGAAGAAATTGGGTATAATTATTCCAAAGATACATTGGGTAGCCCCTCATGCACATAATGATTTTGTACAAGCCATTATGTCCGGAGGGTTAGTCATGGTCGCTATGACTATTGGTATTTATGTATCCTTATATCAGAAATGTTTCAATCCCAGATTATCTGATGATACGAGATTACTTATGAAGAATTGGTTTATCCAACTATTTGGATATGCCATGCTTACACCAATAATTAATTGGAAACTATTTGCTATTTCTGGCATATTTTGGATTTTATTTATAACACTGAAAAATGAGATTTACCATGAAGATCCTGTTCGTTCATAATTTTTATCAACTCGCCGGTGGTGAAGATCAGGTATTTTGGGCTGAACAGGCACTCATGAAGGAAAATGGACATGATGTTTATGCATATACAGTTAATAATGATACTATTCAGTCCTTATCATCAAAATTTAAAGCAGCCTTTAATCTGAATTACTCGAAATCAAGTAAAAAATTATTCGCAACCCATTTAGCAAAGGTTAATCCTGATATTGTCCATTGCCATAATTTTTTTCCTCTATTAACTCCTTCTATTTTTGACGCCTGTAAAGAGAAAAATATCCCTTCTGTTTTAACACTCCATAATTATCGCTTAATTTGTCCCAGCGCCTGTCTAATGCATAATGATAAACCGTGGGAAATTTCAATAAAATATAGTCCTTATTGCACGATACCTTTTAAGGTATATAAAAATTCATTTCTAGGAACAGCTTCTTTAGCTAGAATGATTAGCTATCATAAAAGAAGAAAAACATGGTCAAAAAGCATCGAACGTATTATCACTTTAACACAATTTTCAAAAAGGAAATTTATTGAAGCAGGATTTTCAGAAGTCAATATGGTAGTAAAACCAAATTTCATTCAGGATCCAGATCAGAGGGATTTAAAAAGAAAGCCATATGCATTATTCATTGGGCGATTATCAAGGGAAAAAGGTATAAATTTTCTTTTAGATTCTTGGAAAAACATAGACTATTCCTTAAAAATTATTGGAGATGGGCCAGAAAAACATAAAATTTCTTCTAACTTAAAAAATATTGAATACTTGGGTTCTTTACCAAATGACCAAGTAAAAAAGATCTTGGGAGAAGCCCAAATGCTTATTTTTCCTTCTCAATGGTACGAGGGATTTCCTATGGTGCTTGTTGAGGCCTTGGCCTGTGGTACGCCCGTTATTGTTAGTAATATCGGCTCAATGCAAGAAATTATTGAACACGGTAAAAATGGACTCCATTATGAATTGGGGGATCAGGAAGACTTTTGTAATAAAGTGAATCAATTAATCCAAAATAAAAAATATTGTAGTACTTTAGGTGAGGCTGGAAGACAAAAGTATTTAAATAATTACACACCGGAACTAAATTACCATCATATGGTTTCAATTTACCAGGAAGCTATTTCATTAAAAAACTAATCGCAGTGATAATTTTAAAACCACTTAGTAGTAATAGGAAAATCTATGTCAAAAATTGCACTTATATCTGGTATTACAGGGCAAGATGGATCATATCTAACAGAATTGCTTCTTGAAAAAGGATATATAGTTCATGGTATCATTCGTCGATCATCCTCCTTTAATACTTTCAGAATTGATCATTTATACAAAAATGAAAAAATTTTAAATAAAAAATTATTCCTTCATTATGGTGATTTGAATGATTCGAGTAACTTGAATCGTCTTGTTGAAAAAATTAAGCCAAATGAAATATATAATTTAGGGGCTCAGTCCCACGTCCAAGTGAGTTTTGAGGTACCCGAATACACAGCAGAGGTTGATGGTCTTGGTGCACTAAGATTTCTTGATGCTATAAAAGAAACTGGCATTGAAACAAAATTTTATCAAGCTTCTACATCAGAGCTATTTGGACTTGTTCAAGAAATCCCTCAATCTGAAAAAACGCCATTCTATCCAAGATCACCGTATGCTGCGGCAAAATTGTATGCATATTGGATTGTGAAAAATTACAGAGAAGCGTATGATTTATTTGCATGTAATGGAATCTTGTTTAATCATGAATCCGAACGTCGAGGTAAAACATTTGTAACACGGAAAATTTCAATTGGTGTTTCTAACATTGTACTTGGAAGACAGAATAAACTTTTATTAGGAAATCTAGATGCAAAACGAGATTGGGGTTATGCGCCGGAATTCGTAGAAGGAATGTGGTTGATGATGCAAAGTGATAAGGCCGATGATTATGTAATGGCAACTGGGGAAACTCATTCTGTCCGTGAATTTGTAACAGAAAGTTTTAAAGTTTTAGGTGAAAATATATATTGGAAAGGCAATGCCGAAAAAGAAGTAGGCATTTTGGAATCTACCGGTAAAGAAGTTGTGGGAATCAACCCAAGATATTTTCGTCCTACTGAGGTAGATCTTTTAATAGGTGATCCATCGAAAGCGAAACAGGAATTAGGATGGAGAACAAAAACTACTTTTAAAGAGCTTGTGAAAATCATGGTAGATGCAGATTATACTAAAAGAAAAAATAGAATGACAACAATTGAAATTTGATGGATATGAATAAGCAATCAAAGATTTTTGTTGCTGGACACAAGGGCATGGTTGGTTCTGCCTTGGTAAAAACATTGGAGAAAAATAAATATTATCATTTGATCACAAAAACTAGTAAGGAATTAGATTTGACTATACAAAAAGATGTTTTTGAGTTTATAATTAGTGAAAAACCTGATATTGTTTTTATAGCTGCTGCCAAGGTTGGAGGAATACAAGCCAATAATACTTATCGTGCGGAGTTCATTTACAAAAATTTGATGATCCAATCTAATATAATTCATGCCAGTCATTTAGCAGGTGTAAAAAAATTATTATTTTTAGGGAGCTCTTGTATTTATCCAAAATTTGCGCCGCAACCCCTTAAGGAAGATGTCCTATTGACTGGAAAATTAGAGTATACCAACGAACCATATGCTATTGCAAAAATTGCTGGTATAAAAATGTGTGAAAATTATTATCGCCAATACGGTGACAATTTTATTTCTGTAATGCCAACAAATCTCTATGGCCCCAATGACAACTATGATTTGGAAAACTCCCATGTTCTTCCCGCCCTTATTCGAAAAATTTATGAAGCTAAAACTACTGGTGCAGCCTCTGTTGATATTTGGGGTACTGGAACACCACTAAGAGAGTTCCTTTATGTTGATGATCTGGCACAAGCTTGTCTATTTGTAATGGAAATGGTGGAAGCACCACACTTATACGATTCCTTGGGCTTAACTCACTTGAATATTGGAAGCGGAGAAGAAATAACTATCCGTGAATTGGCCAAACTGATCAAAAAGCTTTCAGGATATAAGGGTAAACTACTTTTTAATAAATCTAAACCAGATGGAACACCTCGTAAAATTATGGATGAAAGTAACCTAAAAAAACTAGGTTGGACCTATTCTACTAGTTTGGAGGAAGGGATTCGACAAACTATTTTAGATTATGAATCAAAACCTTTGGACTCTTTATAATTATATCAAAATGAAAACAAAAATTTTATCCACCCATTTGGATTCAACTACATATGAACAGACATTCAATCAAATGATGAATTATTTAGTACATTCCAAATCACCTGCTTATGTGACATTGAATAATGCCCATACAGTTGTTGAAGGTGTATTCCACCCTAAATTCAGTACAATCATAAATAAAGGATTTATGGCATTACCAGATGGTCGACCTCTCTCTATGGTTGCACGGTGGAAAGGAGATTATAATATGAAACGTGTTTTTGGACCTACTCTTTTGGAAAAAATTTTAGAATGGGGACAAGAAAAAAAATTAAAGCATTATTTTTTTGGTAGTACTAAAGATATTTTAAACCTAATGGCTAGTACGATTCAAAGCAGGTTCCCGGAAGCAATTGTTTGTGGTATGCTTTCACCACCCTTTAAACCACTCACAACCGAGGAAAATTTGAAATTTATCAGTCAAATAAATGAAGCAAATCCTGATATTATTTGGGTGGGCTTAGGTGCACCAAAACAAGAAAATTGGATGTCTGAAAACTACACACAATTCAATCGAGGTATTCTCATTGGAGTTGGGGCTGGTTTTGATTACTTAGCAGGAAAAACAAAGCATGCGCCTAGATGGATGAAAAAATATGCTCTCGAATGGTTTTATCGTCTATTGCAAGAGCCAAGACGTTTATGGAAAAGATATGTTTTTACAAATCCCCTTTTCATCTTATTAAATATTTTGGAATTTTTAAAACTAAAGTCTTATAAATACTAAAATTATTCATGAAGCAAAAAATATTAATAACTGGTGGTGCAGGTTTTATCGGCTCTCATCTTTGTGAAAAATTGTTAAAAAATGGAAAAGAAGTTTTATGCGTCGATAACCTGTATACAGGCCAAAGGGACAATATTACAAGTATACTTAATAATGCATCGTTTGAATTTATGCGTCATGATATAACATTCCCACTTTTTGTTGAAGTTGATCAAATCTACAATATGGCATGTCCTGCATCTCCTATTCACTATCAGTATGATCCTGTGCAGACAACAAAAACTAGTGTTCATGGCGCTATAAACATGTTGGGACTTGCAAAACGTGTTAAAGCCCGAATTTTTCAAGCTTCTACCAGTGAAGTTTATGGAGATCCAACCCAACATCCCCAAAAAGAAACCTATTGGGGGAATGTTAATCCCATTGGTCCAAGAAGCTGCTATGATGAGGGAAAGAGATGTGCCGAAACCTTATTTTTTGATTATTATCGGCAGCATAATTTGGATATAAAAGTTGCAAGAATCTTTAATACCTATGGTCCTAAAATGCGACCAGATGATGGACGAGTTATTTCAAACTTTATTGTTCAAGCATTGAAGGGCTCTAAAATCACTATTTACGGGCAAGGAGATCAAACCCGATCCTTTTGTTATGTTGATGATTTGGTTCAAGCAATTATCACTCTTATGAAAACAAAAAAAGGATTTACAGGACCGTTGAATCTTGGTAACCCCGACGAATATTCAATCTTAGAAATTGCAGAAAAAATCATAGGATTAACTAACTCCACATCCGAAGTTATTTTTAAACCTTTACCAGAAGATGATCCAAAACAAAGACAACCAGATATTTCATTGGCAAAGTCAACTCTTGATTGGNAACCGAAAACCCAATTAAAAGATGGATTAGAAAAAACAATNTCATATTTTGACCAATTATTATCAAANAAAGTCAATTCTTGAAGTAATATTCNAAGTACTATAAATTTNGAATTCNCAGTCTTCATATATTATTTATGAGTAAANCTATCAAATCNAAGACCGTTAATTGGATTCTTACTATCCTAGCAGATAGTCTTTCATTTTGGNGTGTTTTCACNTTTTGTATTATGCTTTATAATACAGGCCTCATTGGCTTTGCTCGTAGTGTATTTGATGTATCCACTATTGAAGTATTTTTAGCTTATCTTCTCTTCCTTTACGTTTTGTATAATAATGGTGCCTACCATAAAAAACGTGATTTTGCTGGAATTAGACGTCTTAAGGGTGTTATTAAGGGCGTACTCCAAACTGTTGTTATATACATTCTCTTAGCCTATATAATTAAATATCAAATCCCAAGAATTATTTCCGTCACATTTATTTTAACCATACCAATAGTAGTCATTTTTTCTAGGATATCTGTCCAGTTGATAGAAGCAAAATTATTTCATCATTTAAATCAGGAAAATGTATTGGTTTATGGTGCAGGTAAAGTTGGAAAAGCCTTTGTTGCAGCTGTAGATAAGTTGAGCTCAGCACCATTAAAAATTATAGGTTTTGTAGATGATAGAGTACCTGTTGGAGATTCGGTTGGCAACCCTAAACCAGTATTAGGAGGTTTAAAGGATGTGGAGTCAATTATTCAGAAACATAATATCGATCATATTATTGTTGCAATCAAAGAACCTAAAAGAAAAGTAAATATGTCTCTTAAAGATATAACAGACCGTCATCATATTGCCATGAGTTTTCATCCAACCCAGAAATTATTCGATAAAAACCCATATAAATTAAAGGATATTGCTGGACTTCCTCTTCTATCAACTACTAGACTAAATTTAGACTCTAAACCATTTTATGATCTATTTAAACGTGTTTTTGATTTTCTTATAGCACTGATTGGTATAGTTCTAATTTCACCACTTTGGATATTGATTAGTATTTTTATTAAAATTAATGATTGGGGTCCTATATTATTCAAACAAACCAGAATCGGTTTGAATGGAATACCATTTCAAATCTATAAATTTAGAACTATGAGAACGGACTCTAAGAAATATGCTCCTTGCCCTAGAGATAGGAACGATCCGCGTGTGACATCTATTGGTAGATGGTTACGAAAATTGAGTCTTGATGAAATCCCTCAGTTAATAAATGTTATCAAAGGAGAAATGAGTTTAGTAGGCCCCAGACCTGAAATGGCTTTTATCGTAGATAGCTATGAAACATATGAGAAAAAGCGCCTTGCTGTAATTCCGGGTATCACAGGTTTATGGCAAGTCAGTCCTGCAAGAAATGCGGAAATTCATGACAATCCAGAATATGATTTACTTTATATAGAGCATCGTGATTTTAGCCTAGATATACTTATATTGATCTTGACTATCGTATTTGTATTCAGATCATTTACTCATTAAATCAATGAAAAAACTTCTTTTTATTATAAACATATGTTTGTGTTTTGGTAATGAGACTCCGCTAATATTTTTCCCCCAAGTTTCATCAAATTATTTTTCTTCTGGATCGATAAACCATATGTCCCAATCTGGACTTTCAACTATTACAACTTTGGGCCTAGGCGCAAAAAAATCAGAAGGTAATTTATTAGTTTCTGGGCTCTTTCAATTTTCATCTGCTCAAAATCTAAATAAAAGATCTGTCTACTTCAATCCTGATTTAAATATTGAAATGCATCGGAAATATATAGATAGCGATATTTCGTGGTTTGAATCATCAGACCTAAAAATTGAATATTCAAAAGATTCATTTTCAATATTTTTTGGGAAATTCAATACAATTTGGGGTTCAGGAAAATCATCGCTTTTCCTTTCAAATAATATACCGAGTTTTCCTCATATGGGATTCACATGGGATCTTACTTCTGAACTTACTTTAGATTATTTGGTCGGATCTTTAACAAGTAATATTATTGATTCAACTAAATCTGCATTATATAAAAATATCGGTTCAAGAAACAACTATTATACCCGTTCAATTGTGGCTCATAGATTAGTATGGAAGCCAATTGAATCAATATCATTTAAAGCAATGGAATCGGTCATTTTTGGAAATCGTGGAATTGATATTCATTATCTGTTACCATTCGTTCCATTTTGGTCTATGCAACATTACACTGGTGATTTAGATAACGTTCAAATGTGTGGTGAAATTAATTGGAATTTGAATGAAAACTGGAAAGTTTTTGGTTCATTGTTTATAGATGAATGGCGACCTGAATGGACTTTTAATAAAAATAATAGAAATTGGTTTGGATGGCAAATAGGAGGAATCGGAAATAGTATCTTTACAGCTAATGATAGATTAAGATTTGAACACACCTGGACAGATCATCGAATTTATAGACACAGATTCAGAATTAATGATTCTTATTCTTTTCAATATTCTTTAGGATTTTGGGCTGGTCCACATGCTGAAGAATCCTATCTATCCTATTTATTACCAATAAAAGGATATAATATTTATTCCTATATTTCTAAAGTAAAACGTGGTGAATTAACTGACCAAATGCTCGAAGGTCAATATCAAAATATTTATTATGACAGATTCTCAAATACCTTAGAATCAAGGTTTGTCGCTTCAATAGTCTGTACAAAAGGATTTCTAAATGATAAAATATTATTAAAAATTGGTGGAGAATGGATAGATTGGAAAAATGCGGGTTTTGATCCCTTACAATCAACCATATCTGGTAAAGATGTTTCTAAATTTTCAATACTGATAAGCGTAAAAGCTATCACACCCATTTCATTTAATTAGATCAATATTCTTTTCAAATAGTTACCATAATCATTTTTGTAACTGTTTGCTAATTTTTCTAGTTTATTACAATCAATAAACCCTTGGTTAAAAGCTATCTCTTCTAAACATGCTACTTTTAACCCTTGCCGATCCTCAATTGCCTTTACAAAGTTTGAAGCATTATTCATAGCCTCTTGTGTTCCAGTATCTAGCCATGCATATCCTCGTCCCATCAATTCTACTCTTAATCGATTTTGACTTAAATAATTTTGATTCACTGAAGTAATTTCTAACTCGCCACGATGAGAAGGTTTAACACTTTTTGATACATTAATAACATCATTTGGATAAAAGTATAAACCTACTACAGCAAAATTGGAAGCAGGTTTTTCTGGTTTTTCTTGGATGCTTGTTACAAGGCCAGATTCATTAAATCCCACAACACCATAACGTTGTGGATCTCTAACCTCATACCCAAATACAACAGCACTATCATTTTCTTTCACAGCTTGTACACATTTTGTCAGTAGCTCTACTAATCCATGACCAAAAAATATATTATCACCTAAAATTAAACTGACAGAATCTTGACCAATAAATTCTTCACCTAAAACCAATGCCTGTGCAAGCCCATCAGGGGATGGCTGTACTTTATAAGATAAGTTTAATCCAAATTGATTTCCATTACTGAATAACTGTTCAAAACGAGGTGTATCTTCCGGAGTTGAAATGATTAAAATATCCCTTATCCCTGCTAGCATAAGTGTCGATAATGGATAATAAACCATAGGTTTATCATAAATTGGTAGTAATTGTTTTGAAACTACTCTTGTAGCTGGAAAAAGTCTAGTTCCACTACCGCCTGCTAAAATAATGCCTTTCATTCCTAAAGAACTCCTAGTCTTTGCTGTTGATAGATTTTATTTTGTATTTCAGTCCACCAATTAGGATTATCTAAGTACCAATTAATTGTTTTCTTAATACCTGATTCAAACGATTCTTTTGGCGACCATCCTAATTTTGTTTGAATTTTAGTTGCATCAATTGCGTACCTAAAATCATGACCCGGACGATCTGTAACAAATGTAATGAGATCTAAATAAGATTTTCCAAAAGGTGAAGGATGTATTTCATCTAGTTGAGTACATATTGTTTTTACCACATCAATATTTCTAATCTCATTATTCCCACTAATATTGTATGTTTCCCCTACAGCGCCCTTATTCAAAACAGTATAAATTGCTTCGCAATGGTCTCTGACAAAAAGCCAATCTCTTACATTTTCACCTTTTCCGTAAATTGGTAGTGGCTTTTCATGCATACAATTAATAATAATCAACGGAATTAATTTTTCGGGAAATTGATAAGGACCATAATTATTAGAACAATTCGTAATAAGAGTGGGCAGTCCAAAAGTTCTATTCCATGCGCGAACTAAATGATCCGATCCCGCTTTCGATGCAGAATATGGAGAACTTGGATCATACGGCGTAGTTTCTAGAAATTTTCCATCATTGCCTAAAGATCCGTAAACTTCGTCAGTGGAAACATGTAAAAATCTGAAATCCTTTTTTTTACCTTTATTGTAATAACTTCTTGCGCATTCTAATAGATTCAGAGTGCCAACAATATTTGTTTGAATAAACTCTGCTGGCCCATCAATGGATCGATCTACATGGCTTTCTGCAGCAAAGTGAATCACAGCATCAAATTGGTATTCATCAAAGAGTGATTTAACTAAAACTTTATCACATATGTCACCTTTTTTGAATGTATAATACTCTTTAGTTAAATCATCTAAATTATTTGGGCTCCCTGCGTATGTTAATTTATCAAGATTAATAAGCCGGAAAGTTTCATTCTGTTCCATAATGAAACGAATAAAATTAGAACCAATAAATCCAGACCCACCTGTAACGAGATAAGTTTTCATATCAAAATTCTGGTAAATAAGTTTGTTTGCTCAATATAGGAAGTATCTGATCTTTTTGAGATAAAATAGGATTGTCATTGTTCCAATCAATTCCTATATCCGGATCATTCCAAAGAATGCCATGTTGATCATCAGGATAGTAAATATCTGTGCATTTGTAGGTAACAATTGCTTCATCCGATAGGACTAAATAGCCATGAGCAAATCCTTCAGGAACATAGAGCATTTTTTTATTCTCTGAAGTTAAAATTTTACTTTCATAACATCCAAAGTTCGGAGAACCTTTTCTGACATCAACTGCAACATCGAAAATGGCACCTGAAACAACTCGAATTAATTTACCTTGTGGATTTAACAACTGATAATGAAGCCCTCTCAAAACACCTTTTTTTGATTTAACTTCATTATCCTGTGGAAAATCGTAAGGTAAACCATATTCTTTGAATAAAGGTGTTTTATATGATTCAAAAAAATAGCCTCTTTCATCATCATAAATATCTGGTGAAATCAATTTTAGATCTAGAAGAGAAGTGCCCTCAATTTTCATGTACTATTTTTCGTCCTACATTATCAAAAGTAAACCCAAGTTTGGTTAATTTTTCAATGCTTAAAATATTTCTCGTATCTAGAACAATTGGATTAGACAAAAGAGTTTTTAACCGATCTAGATCCATACCACGAAACTCATTCCATTCGGTCATGATTGTAGCAGAGTCTGCATCCCTGCAAGCTTCTTCCCATGAATCAACATACTTTATATCAGGAATAATCTCTTTCATAGAATCATTCGCAATGGGATCAAAAGCACGGATACTACCTCCACCTTCTTGTATTTCATGAATCATTTGGATAGATGAAGATTCACGAACATCATCTGTATTTGGTTTAAATGCCAGACCCAGGATTGCAACTGTTTTTCCACTAAAATCATCGTTCATCATTTTTTTCAATTTTGAAACCATTCTTGATTTTTGAATTTCATTTGTTTCAATTGCAGCTTCAATAGTTTTTATGGGCAATTCTTTTTTATTGGCAAATGCTGCTAGCGCATTTATATCCTTTGGGAAACATGAACCACCAAACCCAGGGCCAGGATGCAAAAATTTTGCACTTATGCGCCCATCTTGACCCATAGCTTTTGCAACTTGATGAACATCTGCGCCGCTAGCTTCACACAAATTTGCTATCTCATTGATGTAACTAATTTTTAATGCAAGGAACGCATTTGATGCATATTTTATCATTTCTGCTGTGGCTATGTTGGTATGAAGCATGGGTTTTTCATTTACATAAAGTGGACGATAGACTTCCCGCATAATTTTAAAAGCTCTATCACTTGTAGCTCCAATAACAACACGATCCGGCCATAGAAAATCTTTGACGGCAGATCCTTCTCTTAAAAATTCAGGGTTTGAGACGTAATCAAATTCTCCTCCATCTGGGATATTTTCACTAATCAATTCCTTTATCCGCTGCCCGGTACCAATTGGTACAGTGCTTTTTGTACATATCACTTTATATCCATTAATGTTTTTACTAATTGTCCTTGCTACAGATTCAACTGCAGAAATATCTGCATTACCGCTCTTTCCCTGTGGAGTACCCACAGCAATAAAAACTACATCAGCCTGATGAATAGCTGTATCAATATCTGTTGAAAAAGATAATCTACCAGCATTTACATTTCGTTTTACCAAATCATCTAATCCTGGCTCATAAATAGGTATTTCACCCTCTATTAAAGATTTTATTTTAGATTCAGAAATATCAGCACAAATAACTCTATGACCAAAATCTGATATACCTGCACCACTTACAAGTCCTACATAACCAGTTCCAATTACAGATATTATTAGCAATCTATTTCCTTGAATATTATTTTTAAACTACGAGCCAATAATTCCTACCTAAATAATCACATAAAACCCATTTTTCTTCTTAGCAACCATTCCGAAGTTAAGATAACAATTAGGAATAAAATCATAAATCGATTAAAATTTAATTTAACTCTTGAATATGCATTTTCGATTTTAGTTTCATTATTTATTTGGGTAATTATTGAATTTCGATCATCCCAAGTTCTAAACGTTCCGTCACTTAAATCTGCTATTCTTTTCAATAGATTCTTATTCAAATATACATGATTGAGTTCTAATTGGCTTTCTTGAACCTGGATTGATCCTTTACTTACAGTTACTTGCTGGTTATCTTGAGTGAATTCAACATCATATTCTAGTTCTCCAGATTGAGATGCCCAAAATTGGCCATTATATAAACCTGTATTCTTATCATATTTTATAGGTTTTGAATTGATTTTGGAGCCATCACTATAGATATGAATAAACCCTTCAGCCATAATTTTACTATCTTGGATGTGTTTTCCCGTGATCGTAACCTGTTCTCCCTGCTGATAAGAATTTTTATCTGATCTGAAATAAAAATCCTGACCATTACCGGTCCTCATTAACCATGAAAAAACCGGATTAATTAAAAGTTGTACTAATTCTGATAATTCTGTGTTTATAGTTTTATAATAAATATTGTTTAAATTGGAAGAAGCCCAAACCATGAATCGTATTGGTGTTTTTTCTCCTAGGACCAATAAAGGTATATTAACTTCAGAAATTGAATAATATGCTAAAGTTGCTACATTAGCAGAATCTAATTCAAATGTGATTTTTAAAGGCGGAAATTTATTTATATCAAAATCACTGTGATTAATTGGATTAAAAGGAAAATAAGTATTCCATTGTGAACTGATATTCCAATCGTAAAACAAACCTATATCCATCAAAGGATCGTTGAAATTTAAATCCATCAGAGATAAAAATGATTTTGTGGTGGATTCATGAATATCATCACCTGGAAAAAAGGCTAAACTAGATTGATGTGAAATCAATTTTTTTGCAAAAATTTTCAGATAAGAATTCCATTCTTTTTCATTAGCATTAACTGGATTATTATCGAAAATGATCAGGTCATATTTTCTATCCCAGAACTGTTTTAATGATTTTCTATACCCAGAATTATTTAAAACAAAATGATCAATTTTATACTCAGGGTGTTTTGCTAATATATTTTTTAAAATCCTAGTATTAAAATTCGGAGCCCCGGTAATAATTGCCACAGCATATTCATTCTTTAACACTTGAATTGGTACAACTTGTTTATTGTTTTGTATATTTATTTCATCTGAAAGAGTACTAACCTGTACTTTGTAATTGACTGATCCTGATTGTTGAGGGTTAATTCTAAATCGCACTTTTTCCAAACTACCACCACCTAAAACATTAACTACTTTTGACCCCACCAACTTATTGTCAGAATAAATAGTGAGATTAACACGCTGGTTTATCTTTCCATAGCTACTTATTGTAACATCTAAATCCGTATCTTCTCCTTTTATTATGTACGGAGAAGTATCAATCGAATTAATAGCTACATCTACCATAGGAGTTTTATTACCTACACCAATTATATGAATGGGTGAAGATATCTTTAAATCGTGAGTCGGAATATCTTGACCTAAATTAATTTGTCCATCTGTAACAATTATAGAGCCTGCAAGCGCATTATTTTCATTTAAACGAATATGATCTAGTACTTCACCAAGATTAGTAGAACCCTCTTGAATTTTTTTATTTCCAAATATCCAATTTGTATCTAAAACAGTTCCAAACCCAAATATTTTCAACGGTATATTTTTATCTTCTATCCTTTCAATTATTGCATCAATTTCAGATATCAGAGCACCAACTGAAGGTTGAGAATGGTAAGACATACTTAAAGACCTATCAACATATAGGTGCCAATTCATATCTTTATAAGTTGTTTTAATAAATTCAAGTTTTGGATCCAGAAACATAATAATTAAAACAAAGAATAATAATCCTCTCAGTATTAGTAATATTTGGATGTTTGAATGATTCTTAACCTTAAAGTATGAATAATATAATCCCGATATACACAATAATAAAATCAGCCAAAATTCCTGACCGGGAGATGAAAAAGATAAATTCAAGTTTATACCAACTTTAAATTAGGTTGTATGCCAAAATCCAGGGACACTGATTCTCCCTTCTGAAATTTCAGTTCACCTAAGTAACTCACCATTGCAGCATTATCCGTACAATACAATAAATCAGGAAAAATAATCCGAGCATTTGGTAATGCAATATGCAAATTTTTCCGCAATCTGTTATTTGCCGCCACACCACCTGCAATCACACAAGTATTACAATTAGTTTTATTCAATGCTCTTCTTGTTTTTTCAACAAGTGTATCAATTATTGCCTGTTGATAGCTTGCAATTACATCTTTGATTGATAAATCTTCTCTCTCTTGAAATCTATCCATAAAGTAAAGCAATGATGTTTTTAGACCACTGAAACTAAATTCCAGTGATTTTTTACCCATCAGACCAAGAGGAAAACTCACTGCCAAAGGATTTCCACCCTTTGCTTCTTTTTCAATAGCAGGACCACCAGGGTAACCTAAACCCATAATTCTTGCACCTTTATCAAATGCTTCTCCTGCGGCATCATCTCTAGTTTCTCCTAATAATCGGTAATCACTCATATTTAGAACATACCATAATTGAGTATGACCACCTGAGACTAAAAGACATACAAATGGAAATTCCAGAGTTGGGTCAGCCAAAAAGTTTGCAAATATATGAGCTTCGAGATGATTAATTGGTAGAACGGAAATATTAAGTGCCATACCTAATCCTTTGGCAAAACTGACTCCAGTCAATAATGTACCAGCTAAACCTGGACCTGCAGTAACTGAAATTGCTTTTAAATTTTCTAATCTACATTTGGCTTCATCTACTGCCTGATGGACAATATAATTAAGGAGTTTTTCATGCTCTCGGGATGCAATTTCAGGGACTACACCTCCAAATTTGGAATGGATTACTTGTGAGCTGACAACACTGGAAAGAATACGACCTTCTCTGCAAATGCTGGCTGCAGTTTCATCACAAGAAGTTTCAATACCTAAAATACTCATTGTACTTCACGAGCTACACCCATTTCTAAGCTTCTTGGAGAAATATCTCCCCATTCTAAAACATCATTTGGAATTACTACTTCAGGTTCGTAAAACTGGATTTGGTGGTTCCAATTATTAAAATCGATAATGATATCTATATCATCCGGACTCAACTTTGCAATACGTTGGACACCACCAACTACTGTTAATGAAACTGTTTGAGGAGAAGGAAAAACCCTAATTTTTTGTGGAATGTTAATTACTTGTACAGGTATGTCTACAATTATTCTTTCCCCTATTTCCTGGATATTGATTGCCACATTAACTGCATCTTCAGAATAATCAATTAGCCGGCCAAATGATTCTATATTAATATTACCATCTAGGGATGTGGCAATATCAATAATTGTATCATAAATAGTTTCAACGTGGTTAATTAAAGCTAATTCTTTTTTCGGGCCAGCTATATCGATTTTATCTGGTGAAATTACTGTTTCCCCAACCTGTATGTAACCTGGTGATGGTTGAACAATTATATTTGCTAAAACAGGTACTGTTTTAACTTGGTATTCATCTAAACTTATCTTGATACGGTTAGGGTACACAACTTCCACAAAAGACAAATTGAAATTAGAAGGTAAAACTATCTTTTGTGGATATTTCTCAAAATAATCATTAAGTACAAATTCATATTCTTGTGAAATACCTTCAAGATCTAAAACCACTTTAAAACCTACATAGTTTTTAATAAGAAATGTTTTAAATAATTCACGGCCGGTACCCCTTAATCTAACACTTGCAAACTGCGGCACTTCTTCTCTATGTGCTTTTTGAGCGCTTAAGTTCCTAGCCTCTATTGGCAGATCTATCGCCATAACATACTCGTTCCCAGAGACAACGAAGATCCACAATAGCAATGCAAGGCTGAAAGCTCCTAAGGGTAGGGTTATCTTTTGACTGAATTGAGAATCAATGGGTTTTTTCAGTACCATACTCGGACATTACCCATTGGATAGTTGTTATTCTTTTACTTCAGTTTCAGGTTCAGAATCACCAGATTCATCTGGTACGCCATCTTTTTCTGCTTCACTAGCTAATTCTAATAGTTCTTGAGGTAAATCAAGTTTTTCACCGGAATCTGTATCTTGATTTTTCAAGTATTGTTTAACTTCATCTGCTGCCGAAGTAGATTTAGCAGTACCAGCCAGTTCTTCTTTATAAAGAACAACTTTTTTATCTTCTGGCGAAACTTTCATTACAATACCGGAAAGATTTGCTCCCACTTCATATTGCCCGGCCAAAACTTTTCGATCCCTTTTAGACATTTTACCAAATGGAATGATTCCCTCAACTTCCATTTCCAACTGGATAATAATACCTTTATCTAATACTCGAATAATTTCACCGCTAACTTCTTTACCAGCTTCATAGTGTTCAACTATACCTGACCAAGGGTCATCAAGCACTTGTCTATAACCTAGGGAGATGCGACGATTTTCTCTTGAAACTTCTAATATTCTAACTTCAATTTCCTGGCCTTTTTCTACAAGTTCTTTAGGATGTTTAATAACTTTAGTCCAGGAAAGATCAGAAACATGTATTAATCCATCAATTCCTTCTTCCAATTCAGCGAATGCACCAAATTGGGTCAAGTTTTGGATTTTACATTTATGAATAGTACCAACCATATATTTTTCTTCGATCTCATCCCAAGGATCTGGCGTTAAATGTTTTACTCCTAAGCTTATCTTACGTTCCTCTGTATCAATCGAAAGGACTTTTGCCTCTACTTCATCACCCATCTTATATACCTCAGAAGGATTTTTAATATGTTTTGTCCAAGAAATTTCTGAGACATGTATTAATCCTTCGACACCAGGTTCTAGTTCTATAAAACTTCCATAATTCGTTAAACTGACTACTTTACCTTTCACTACATTTCCAAGGGGAAATTTAATTTCAACATCGTCCCAGGGGTGAGGTACTAATTGTTTTAGTCCAAGAGATACACGTTTTCTTTCTTCATCGTACTCAATGACTTTGACAGTGATATTATCATTCATATCTAGTATTTCTGAAGGGTGATTCACTCGACCCCATGATAGATCTGTAATGTGCAGTAAGCCATCAATACCGCCTAAATCAACAAATACACCAAAATCTGTAATATTTTTAACTCTGCCTTCCAAAATGGAGCCAACTTCTAGTTCTTTGAAAAGTGCTTCACGTTGTTCTTTTAAACTTTCTTCCAGAATAATTTTATGAGAAACAACGATATTCTTACGTGCTTCGTTGAATTTTACAATTTTGATTTCAATATCTTTTTCCACATAAATTTCAAAGTCTTGGATCGGTCTGACATCTACCTGGGAACCAGGGAGAAAGGCTTGAACAACGCCCAAGTCAACTATCATACCGCCTTTGATTCGACGGACAATTTTCCCTGTAATAATTGTTTCATTTTCGAATGCTTCTCGAAGTTCTCTCCACCGTCGCATAAAATCTGCTTTTTCTTTAGATAGGATTGTGTTACCACTGGCATCTTCAATAAACTCCAAAAAGACTTCAACTTGATCTCCAATGACAGGAAGATCTTTATCATCAAATTCGTTACGGTCAATAATTCCTTCTGATTTAAATCCAATATCGATAAGAATTTCCCGTTCATTCATTCCGACAACACGACCATTAATTAAAGAATGTTCAGATATATCACCTAGAGTACTTGAGTATAGTTTTTCTAGTTCGGAACTAACTTCTATATCGCTAGATTGTGCATCAATTTCAGATTGTCCCACAATACGGACATCATGAAATAATTCCGGGTTTAAATAGTCCTTTATCTCCGCAACAGGCTGGGCAGTAGGCAATTCATCGCTGACTCCCTCAGTAACTTTATTCTCAGTTACTTCTAAAGTCTCTTCAACTGCCTGTTCTAAATTTTGCTCTTCAAACATACTTGTGATGTTTCCTTATTTTTTGTTTATTATGTTAATGATTTTTTCAATTTGCTCATCAATTGTTAGATCACTTGTATCAATCGGTATGGCATCATCTGCTTGCCTCAGAGGTGAATGTTCTCTAGATGAGTCAATCTCATCACGCCGTTTAATATCTTCTATCAAATCTGAGATATTTTTTGTCTCATTTATTTTTTCAAGATCTTTTAATCTTCTTTCTGCTCTTACTTTAACATCTGCTATCAGAAAAAATTTGTGATCTGCATTTGGAAATACAACCGTTCCAATATCCCGACCTTCCAAAACGCAATCCTTTTTACCTGCAATATCCCGTTGTGCTATTACCATTTTCTCTCTGACAGCCGAAAGTGCACTTACTGCACTAACCCGTAATGAAATATTTTCTGAGCGAATATCCTTTGAAATATTTCTTTCATTTAAATGAATTTGATTAGATTCATCAAATCGGATATCCAATTCAGCTATAAAATCTTTAACCTTAGTTTCATCATCAGGATGAATACCAGCTTCCAGGAGCGCCAGTGTAACTGCACGATACATAGAACCTGTATTCAAGTGAGTAATTCCTAGTTTTTCAGCAACTCCCTTAGCAGTAGTACTCTTTCCAGAAGCTGATGGACCGTCTATAGCAATTATCATGTAATTCAACTCTTAAGAAGCCGGGGAATCTACCTTTTCTTCATAAGAAACCCAACTGGGAAAAGGATTTAAATATTATGAAGGAATATGTAGTTATTCTTGAAGTGATTTTATTTCTTCTTTCGTCAAATTACGTTGTCCAGATTCAGGAAGATTACCCAATGAAAGACCCCCAAATCTGATCCGCTTTAGGGAAAGTAGTTTTAGTTTGAGATAATACATAATTCTACGAATTTCTCGTTTCTTTCCTTGCCGAAGTCGAAGGGTTATGGTAGACCTACCTTTATCTGTTTCCTGATGAAGTATCTCCGCATTACCAAACTCTTTATCACCTATATAGATTCCAGTCGATAATTTTCGGATCTGTGAATTAGTCATTCTTCCTTTAATTACAGCTTCGTAGTCTTTTGCTATTTGGTTCTTAGGGTGAGTTAAATACTGATGCAGTTGGCCATCATTAGTGAGTAAAAGTAAGCCTGTTGTATCTTGGTCAAGTCTTCCAACTGGTGTAAGTCTGTGTTTTAAAGATACAAGATCCATGACAGTTTTTCGTCCGTGAGTATCCCTTACAGTTGTGATAACTTTTTTTGGTTTATGAAGCATCACCACTACCTTTTCCTTAACAGGTTTAATTTTCTGACCGTCATACTTCACCACATCATCAACTTGTACATGATATGCAGGATCTAGGCAAATTTTGCCATTAACTTCTGTTGTTGCCATCTGGATTAATTTATCGGATTTTCTCCTTGAAGCGATGCCTGCTTCAGCCAAAAATTTATTTAATCGCATAGGGTCAAGCACTAGAGATATCGGGTTGGGAAGAATCATCCAGTTCATTACTTTTATCTGTCTCTTCAAAAACTGCTATTTGTTCTCCCAAGTTTGGATCTGCGTCCATAAGTTCTGTAATCTCTTTTAACTTCGGCATATCCGAAAGTCGATTGAGCCCAAAATGTTCTAGAAATTTATTGGTTGTTTGGTATAACAGAGGGCGACCGGGACCCGAATCTCGACCTTTTATTTTAATTAAATTACGATTAAGAAGTGTTTTAAGAACTCCGCTAGAATCCACACCGCGTATTGCTTCAATCTCATATCTGCCTATAGGTTGCTTATATGCAACTATGGCTAAAGAATCCAAAGCAGCAGGTGACAAATAAAGGCGTCCAGTTTTATTAAACATTCTTCGAATGAAATATTCAAATTCTTTTTGTGAAATAAGTTGGTATCCTCCTGAAACTTGACAAATTTCAAAAGCATGTTCTTCTTTTTTATATTGTTCATTCAACTCTAAGATAAACTTGGAAAGATCAGGTGTATCAGGGTCAAATACTCGGTTTATTTTTGATTGAGTTAAAGGTTCAGGACTTGCGAACAGCAATGCTTCTATGATTTTTTTTATTTCCATTTTTTTCATTAGGTTGCTGATCCTAAATAAATTAACTCTACTTCCCCAAAAACATCAAACTGACCAACAGTGCAAAGACCTTCTCTAACTAAATCCAAAATTGCAAGAAAAGTAACGATTATTTCCATTTTGGATTTTAGATTATCAAGCAAAGTTGAAAATTTTAATCTTCCTTCACCATCAAAAAATTTAAAGATAAAATCTTTTTGCTGCTCTAATTTTACAGGTTCCCGATTTAATTCAAATTGAGACATGACTGGACGGTTTTCCATAGCGGTTTTAAATACCCTTGCTAAATCATATAAAGTTACATCCTTTAAAAGGGCTCCAATTTCTTCTTCGTCTACAGCCCTGATATCTTGGTTGAACTGCCTAGGGATGGCATGGTTTCTTTCATCTGCTAAGTCTTTGAGCATATTCGCTGCATCACGAAACCGTTTATAATCAATTAATTGCTGCATTAATTCTGCACGTGGGTCTAAAATTTCACCATCATCATCCAATTCAGGTCGCGGAATCATCATTTTAACCTTAACTCGCATTAGAGTAGATGCCATCACAATAAATTCACCTGCTATATGCATATTTAACCGCTTCCATTCCTCAATCACTGAAATAAATTCCTTCGTGATTTTTCCAATTGGGATATCATATATATCTAATTCATCCCTTCGTATAAAATATAATAAAAGATCTAATGGCCCTTCAAAGTTATCTAAATGTACTTTATAACCCATTATAAGAAATTTACTCCTGATGCTGTCCTTGCCCGTTCCAATACTTTGTCCGCAACTTTTGTAGCTTTTTTTGCACCTTCACGAAGAATATCGTGAACAAAATCTGAGTTAGATAATAATTCTTCTCTTTTTGCACGGAATGGGCCAAAATGATCCATCACCTTTTCAAATAGTTCGTGCTTTACATCGCCATACCGTAATCCTTTACCATCGTATCTATCTAAGAGATTTTGTTGACCATTTTCATCCAAAAATAAAGTATATAAATGGAATAAAGGAGTATCCTTATCTTTTGATTCATTAATCCCTGCTGTATCTGTTACAATCCGCATAATCTGTTTCCTAATATTCTTTTCACTATCAAAAATAGGAATTGTATTTTTGTAAGACTTACTCATCTTCTGGCCATCAATTCCAGGTATTAGCTGGGTAATTTTTTCGATATCTGCATCTGGTATAACCAATGTTTCACCATATTGATTATTGAATCTCATAGCTATATTTCTTGTAATTTCTAAATGTTGCTTCTGATCTTTACCTACAGGAACAATATTGCTGTCAAATAATAAAATATCCGCAGCCATTAAAACGGGATATGAATATAATCCCATGTTAGGTTTCAGACCTTGTGCTATTTTATCCTTATAGGACGTTGCCCGATCCATGAGACCAACACTTGCATGAGACGAAAGTAGCCAAGTAAGTTCAGTTACATGTGGTACATCAGACTGGATCCAAAAAGTTGATTTATCAGGGTCCAAACCTAATGCTAAAAAATCACAAGCAGCATTGAATGTATTGACAGCTAGAGTTTCAGAATCTGGAACTGTTGTCAACGCATGATAATTGGCTATAAAACAGAATAGATCATTATTCTCCTGGTACTTTATCATCCGATTCATCATCCCAAAATAGTTTCCTAAATGGAGAGCACCTGATGGCTGAATCCCACTTAATACACGTAAGTTTTTTTTATCTGCTAGCATGTTGTGGTATGTGGTGGAGAATCAATCTATTAAAATGGTTCCATAAATAAATATGGTCTCCAATCTTGTTGTTTTTCTTTAACAAATCTCTGGAAATAATGTAGCCGGTTTGGCCGTTTTGGAATGCGGTTTAAGGGCATATTAGCTTCGTCTGGTGTTCGGTCTCCTTTTCGCTGATTACATGGTTTACATGCGACAACGAGATTTTCCCATGTATCCAGACCACCCCTCCCTTTAGGAGTTATATGGTCAATTGTCAAAGGTGCTTTAGATTTTCCGCAGTACTGACAAGTATGTTCATCCCGAGCAATTATATTTTTCCGATTTAAATCAACTGATAGATTATCATACCGTATAAAATCCCTGATTTTTACCACACTTGGAAGACTCCAGGATAAAGATGGACTTTGAATTTTTTCATCATATTTGACTAAGACATCAACTTTATCCAAATAGTCCATACATATTGCTCGTTTTGCAGTACAAATCATCATTGGAGAATAGTTCGCATTTAATACCAATACGGCACGATTAAGAAGTTGTCCGTTAGTTGCTTTTCCTGAAGGATTATTCACTGGTTAAACTTACGGCGAATCGAATGAGTTGAAATGTAGAAATCTATTAGTTTTTTATTGGCCAATTTTTGACGGATATCAAGTGATTCTTCCTTCACAGACCCCTGAGAATGCAATATACCTTTTTTCCCTGTAGATAAACCGACATGGGTAATATCACCACTTTTACCAAAAAAATGCAAATCACCTGGCTCCGCTTCATCAATTTCAATTTCATCTTCCAAAAAAAAATCATGCTGTTGGTAAGAATCTCTAGGGATTGATAAACCACATACCTTTAAGACCGATTGCACTAAACCGGAACAATCAAAACCATAAGATGTTTTTCCACCCCACTTATAAGGGATACCCAATAAATTTTTTGCGACAGGAATGATTTGATCGATACCTAAAGTGTCTGTTATTTGAATAGAGCCTGGTATATTTTGCTTTATTTGTGCGCCAAATGGATAGTTGTGACTATAAGTGCCTTTTTCGTTTGGGAATACAACAATATAAGTCGGTTTGTTTTTTGCAGACTTCGTTTTACCGTAAAATTCATTAATCCAACCTTCATAACCATCCTCACATTTTATATTTAACCAATTATCCCTTTGGCCAATTACTTTACATGATTCACCAAAGACTGTTTCACTTGTGCAAGGAGCATTAAAAGTTGGATCTGCATAAATAGGTGCAACAGATGAATGAATAATAAACCAGGTATTAGATAGCTGATACATGGACATAAATTTATTTGAATCTACCTTGAATAAAAAATTGGTATTTATAAAAAAGAACACAATTCTTTAAACTTTGAATGAAATTGATTGAACGACTTGTTTCAGATTTGAAATTCTCTGATCCAATTGTAATATCACCTAGTTACTTTTATTCAAATATGACAGGGAAACTCGTGTGATTCGAGTACAGTCCCCGCTACTGTAATTGTAGAATACTGGTTCAAAATCCATTTTTGGCTTACCCAGTTAAAGAGAAGGAGAACCAGTCGAGACTACATAAGTCAGGAGACTTGGATATTTGAATACAACCTTAACGACTTTCGGGAAAAAAGGTCATGGTAAAATCAAAACATCCCTGCCTAGTGATTATACTTTCTCCCATTTTATCCGGGGAATGTTGTGCTAATTAGACGCATATTACTTTTTTATTCAATTCTTTTTGCACTTGACTCATCAAAGGGTAGTAAGGGGATTATTTTAACAAAGAATAATCAACCTGTTACTTTTGCAACAGTTTTCAACACTAGGTTGAGTACTTGGAGTTCAACCAATGAAGCTGGCCTATTCTGGCTTCCAATTGGTACAATAAAAGGTGATTCATTAACAATAAAACGCATAGGAATGGTTGATAAATCTTTAGTTTATTCAGGGGGCTTTCAACTGGTGCAAATGGACAATAACCCAATTCATTTATCAGAAATCTTGGTCAAAAATAATACTGGTTATTATCAAATGTTGTCATCTGGAATAACTCGTAATCAACTTGTAAATAGTTTACCAGGAGCTATTGTCCGAAGTTACGGAGGAAGTTCAGGGATTGCTCAGGTTTCTATTGATGGAGGACGCACTACTGATGCAAAAGTAGTATTCAATAATATCGATGTAACAAGTCCGCAAAATGGCGTATCTGATATCTCACAAATTCCAGAACAGTTTTTGGGATATGGGATGCTCAAACAAAATAATAATCTCAAATATGGCTCTGGTTCATCTGATGGTATAATCCAAATAAATCCTTGGTCCCGTTCATCAGGATTTGAAATTCAAAGTGGCCAGGATGCTTCAAAAGCTTTGTCAGCACATATTAATATGAAAATGGGAAATTCAAATATAGAATTAACAACAGGAAAAAATTCAAATCCCGGTATTTATCCAGTACTATATAACTCTGAATCAATCAGTCTTAAAAATCAGCATTTTTTCCAGATGTTTATAGGATTACAATTGCATTCACAAAATGGTAATTGGCACAAAAGAGTGTCATTTTGGAACTCTATCCAAGATCGGGGAATTAGCGGATTAATATGGAGTCCAAACACGGAAGCATTTAGGAATGATACATTAGCCCTACTTTCTGGCTCATTGGTACATCTCTTTCCAAGGGGATTTGTAAAATCTTCCTTTAAGTATCGAAGATCTGGGGAAAATTATGTTGACCCCATAATCAGCATTGACAGTAATCACTTATCTGAAACGTCCACCACTGAAATTTCAGGGTTATATTTTACTAAAAATAGTATTGAATATCGCTTCCACTCTGGGTTTTCTATTCAGAAAGTTAACAGCACTGATACAGGTGTTTATCAGAGAGAAAGATATTATTTCTCACCATCTTTGTCGTTATTTACAATAAACGAAATTAATCTAATTACGGCAGCACGATATGATAATTATTCTGATTTTGGTGGTGTAATAACCCATTCCTTTAAGGCCGCAAAGAATATATTCCAATGGCTTAAATTTTCTGCTTCATATGCAACATCCTTTCGCGCTCCAACATTTAATGATCTCTACTGGGTTCCGGGAGGTAATCCAGAATTAAAACCAGAACATTCTAAAAGGAAAAAAATAAGCGCTTATTTTTATTTTAAACAATTGGACTTGGAGCTTTTCTATAAAACCTCTAATTCAACTGATTTAATTGTCTGGAAACCAAACGGTGATATTTGGCAACCAGAAAATATAAACAAATCTCTGAAAAATTTATTTGGAATAAATGGCCAAATGAATATTGAAAATAAATTTTTAATTGCAGGATCGATGATCAATATTGAATCAACCAATCAATTGACTAGACAAAAATTATTGTATGCCCCTGGATGGGTTGGTTCAATCCAAGGACAATGGAGTCATAAGAAATGGAAATCAACACTGTCTTTCCAATTTACTGGAAAACAGATTATCATGCACGATTATCCAACAGATTTAACAATGAAACCGTCTATTAATAGCTATTTTTCTCAAGAAGCACCGGCCATATTCAATGATCGACTACAATTGAAGGCTTCTATTTCTAATCTCTTAAATCATGAAATAATGACTATATATGGCTATCCTGAGCCATCTAGGGTATTTCGATTAAATATTTTTTATCAAATCAATAGCAAGGAACAATAATGAAAAAAACCATTTCATTCTTCTCTTTCATTCTATTCCTCTTTACTGGATGCGAATTAAATGAAGATAATCAGGAAATTAATGGCAACCCAAAAGTTTTTGTTCTCTGTGAAGGAAATTTTGGAAGCAATAATGCTGCATTATGGTCTATTGCCCCAAATGAATCCATTTCAGAAACTCAAATACTTGGAGGATCGTCTTTGGGAGATGTTGCACAATCCATGACAATTCATGAAAATAGATTATACGTTGTTGTCAACAATAGTCATAAAGTTGAAGTATTTGACCTTGGTGATGAAATAACACACAGTGAAACATTAACTTTAAATAATGCCAGCCCTAGATATTTTGCTGCCAGTGGTACAATAGGCTATTTGTCCTGTTGGAATTTGGAAGCTATTCTTCTGATTGATTTAACAACCCTATCAGTTATAGATTCAATTCCAGTTCCTGGAATGCCTGAAGATTTGATTCTTAATAGCACGAGTTTGTTTGCATCTATTCCATCAAATTCAGATTGGTCACCTGCAAATACTGTGGTGCAAATCAATACAACAACTCTTGAAATTGCAACATCCTATGAAGTAATTAACGGTCCCGAAGACCTAGAATTGCTGGGTGGTTATCTGTACGTGGCTAGTACGTACTACGGCGCTGATTATAGCACCTACACCGGCCTTTCAAAAATTAATCTTGTAACAGGAGATGTAACCAAAAATGAAAACGGAGCTAATTCTGTTATTAAAAATGATCTTATTACAATTGATGGTAATTTGTACAGGTTGACAGTAACCGGAATAGCAAAAATCAAAAATGACTTGTCTTTAGATATAGATCAAATAATAGGGAATATATCAGGTGTATATTCCGGTAGCTCAGATGAGGATTACATTTATTTCGGAATAACGGATTATGTAGCACCGGATACGGTTTTTGTAACCAATCATGATGGTACGCTGGTAAATCAATTTACTGTTGGCTCTATACCAGGAGATTTTGTCTCAATTGATAATTAATTAAGGAAATGCCACTCTACGGATAAAATAACCTGTCTACCCAATTTTGGTATTATGGGGTGGATTTCAAAAAAATTATCTTCTAAAGATCCTAAAGATGCTAATATCATTTCATTAATATTTATCCATTCATATTTTACCTTGAAAGTGGATACATTTGCAGTTAGAGATGCGTTAACAAACCAGATATCATCTAAACTTTCAAAGGTATCAGCATAGTCGAAGGGAATCATTTCAATTGGGTGCATCACCATCTGCCAATCTCTATTTAACCACCCAGTGATTTTGATTTCACCATCCAAGAGCATAAAACCATTAAATAATTGAAATTGGTTCTTCATATTCGTTTGAATTTTATCAGCAATTCCATCTGATATTTCATTCTTCATTAATTGATGGGAATATTTAAGATCAAATTGAAAATTTAAAAAAAAATTTCCTGCATAATTACATCCAATAAAAATATTCTCGGCTATTTTACTTTCGTCTGGTGATGATAATGGTATTTCACGCTGAGTTGAAGTAGCAAATAATGCAATGTTATTTTTTCCAGTTTCCCATTCCAATTCAGTATGAATCGTAGTGTTTTGTGTAAATAAATTTTCAGGATACCCTTGAATGATATTATAGTAAACATGGCGGGGCCTTACACTTCTATTAAAATGGACAGAACCAGAAAGTTGCCCAAAATAATTTTTATATTCGAAAAAATTTTCTAGTTCCATTTTATCATCGCCACTTACAATACCTAAATCCAATCTAAATTTGCTCCATTCAGCCAAAATATTCCAGCGGATCCAATTCACAGTTATTGATGTATCAACTCTTGTATTTCTTTGGTTAATTTCCAAACTGGCAGATAAAACAGTTTGATCTTTTCTAGTCAGAATTAATCCACCAAATATTTTAGATCTTGTTAAATATCTAATTCCCCTATATGTTGATAATGAATGATTTGCATCATATCTCTGAAGAAAATTATTTAAACTCAAATTTGATACAAGTTGCCCCATATTTCTCTTCCAAAATGTACTGGCAGTCGTAATGCGGTTATCAATCAGTCCAAGGGCTGTGGAATCAGCTATTCCAGAGTGCGTATTAAAATATCCGATTGAAATTCCACCATCATCCTGCCCTTTTTGAGATAAATAAGAAAATGTATAAGTTTGCTGAATTGGCTGTACTGAACCACTCTCATAAGGATTATAAATTCCACCAGCATAGGACCGTTTGAAACCATGGAACTGTACTTGACGGTTTTTATTATTATAATTAGCACCCATTGAAAATCGATCTAATAAGTAATCACCTTGATCATATTTAAACCATGTTGTAGTCAACGAAGTATCTGCACGATAATTTTGAGAATGATAAGGTTCTTTTTGTAGAAAATTTTCTTCTATTTGATGACCAAACATTCTTGGATAATTAGTCCAAGTTCCGTCAAAAAATAACCCGTTTGAGTTCCAATCTTCATTCCAGAATAAGGATCCATTTTTATTTATATATCCAAATTGTCCACCCCAATCATAAGGTATTTTATCAATCTGTTGGGCAGATATAATAGAAATGGAAATAAAAAGATAAAATCTTTTCATATTATGAATGTATTCGCTTTAGGTAACCTGGTATAACAATTGAAAAAATGACTGTATTTGACAAAAGATGTATTGAAGTGAAAAATATTCCTGAAACTGCATATGCAACTGTTTCATCCCAATCATATCCTGCGCTTATTGGATAGGCTAATGTTGTGACACCATCATACCATAAACTACAAATAAAACCTATTCCCCCTGAGATAACTGCCGTTAACCTTGGAGAAAATTGATGAATTATTGCTGCTGAACAACCTCCTGCAATGCCGATTCCTGACATGGCTAAAATCTGGCCCATCAGTAATGTTAAATAGATTAATCCAGATCCCAATGGGTTCATAACAGAATAAATCAATATTGCAACTGCTCCAACTATGGCACCATATGGAACTCCCAATGTCAATCCAGATAAAAATATTGTGACTGACATAAATTCGAGATTAGGAACAAGCATGAACATGAAACCCAAACCGATGGCCATTGCAGCAAAAATTGCAGCACGGACTAATTTATTCAGATTCATCTTTTTTGAGAAGTGGGATACGGAAATAGTTGTGGCGGTTGGTAAATTTTCCTAGTTCCTGGTCTTCAGTCAACGCGATTTCCATTAAATTCATTTTCGCATCCATAAGATCGATCAAATGAACTAAAAGTGCTTCGGGAAAAGAAGGTATATTTAAGGATTTCCATTCATTCTTATCTTGGTGAGATAAAATAATGTGTTCAATTTTTTCGGCAAGGTTTTCAGGGAAATTCCTGATTTTGTTTATTGCTTCTCGTACCATATCACGACCAATTACAATATGCCCAATAAGATTCCCCTGTTCAGTATAATCGATCTGATACTCGGAATTGATTTCTTCCAGTTTACCTATATCATATAGTAAAACACCAGCCAGTACTAAATCTTGGTTCACATCATACAAAAATGAAATTTTTCTGGCAATAGTACCCATGGTTAAACCATGCTCCAATAAACCTGATCGGAAATTATGATGCATTTTTACCGAAGCTGGATGAAACAAAAGTTTTTTCTTATTAGATCTGTAGATATTAGAAACTAGTGTTTGTAGATATTTATTTTTCATTCCATCAATCAGTTTTTCAACTGCTACCCACATTTTTTGAGGATCCTTTTTCGAAGTAGGAACTACCAATGCAGGATCAAATCCATAGCGGCTGTAATGCTGAACTGTTGCTCTGTTTATTTTGCGTATAACCAATTGTAAACGATCCATAAAAGATTCCACATTTCCTGATACAACCACTGCATTACCGGAATCAAATTTTTCATTTAATACGTTTACATTATCCCAAATTTTTGCAGAAATATGACCTGAAATATCCCGTAGTTCCAAATCAAGGTAAAGATCACCGCTACGGGTATAGCGTATATGTTTTTCAACGCAAAGATAAAATCCTTGAACCGTATTTCCTTCTTTAAATTTTTCAATGGGTGTTAGTTTTTTCATGTTTTAATTATTAAAAATCTTACGATTCAAATCCTTGTAAATTCTGTAATGACTGAGCTAGAATATACTCTACAAGAAATCTCTTATTCACGGAAAGAAGATTCTCGAATTTTGGAGGCTGTACTTAAAAACTGGTTTAAAGATCCAAAATCTCTGAATTTTGTTGATCCCAGAATGTCTTTTCCCTTTCAATTTAAGGAATGGATCAAATTATCCTACCAAACCGAACAAACGATAACAACTATTTTAAAAAAAAATCTCTGGATTATAGGCTATTTAAGTATGCACCTTAGGTTAGAAAGAAAGAATTGTTATCTTTTCCATTTGTTTATAGACCCCCAATTTAGAAATAAAGGTTTGGCTCAAAGAATTACACAAGAAATGGAGACTTACGGAAAACAACTTGGTGCACAGTCATTTTCAATATTTTTAGTCCCAAAAAATGTACCTGCAAAAAATCTATATAGGAAATTGGGGTATGAGGAACGCGGACAATCTATAAACGGCTTAATTAAATTGCACAAAAAGATTATTTAGTATCGCATTTTTTAAATGATGTGAACTTTTAAGCCAACCAAAAATCCCATTTCTAGGAACCGAGCATTAAAACTTGGGTCACCACCAAAGGAAGAAATTCGGCCCAATTGATGCAGGTCAAGATCAAGAAAAGTTGTATTTATTTCTTTAGTGGTTTTACAAATAATTGATGAACATGCCGTATGACTGTGTATCCATAATCATTGGCAATTTTTTCCTGTAAGTTTTCCAAATTTTCGTTGAAGAACTCTATAATATCGCCGGTTTCTGTACAAATCATATGGTCATGGTGGCCATCATCTAGCCTTGGCTCATAAAGACTGCGACCATTACCAACATCCATTTTTCGTACCAAGCGATTTTTTACTAATACATCAATGGTTCTGTATACAGTTGCCCTAGATACATTGTACCCGTTGTTGCGTATACTTAAGTATATATCCTCTGCATCCCTATGCTCTTGAGAGTTACGAATCTCATCCCAAATAGCCTGCCTTTGACTTGTATATCTTAAATTTTCTTTTCTAAGTATATCTTTTAATATTAGAATATTTTGTTTATTCATAAGTAACATTAGTTGTCATTATAAATTAGAACTCTTATTACTTACATGAAACTGTAATATATCTAACTAATTTTTGTTAGGTTTGCATACTTGACAATAAGTTTCTTCTTAGTACCATCTTTAAATACTACGCCTACTCGCTGGTTCTCTCCTGTTCCACTTAAAACCATAATCTTACCGGTACCAAATATGGAATGTTCTACTAAGTCACCTACTTTAAAATCATCAAAAGTTGTAACAGTTCTTGTAATTGTAACCTTGGTTTTCTTTTGTAATGAACCGCCGACTACGCGTCTGGTAAGGGCAGATTGAAATTCTATTCTGTCTAAATAATCATTGGGTATTTCATTAATGAATCTGCTTGGTAGACCCACAACATTTTCTCCACCCATTCTTCTGCGATTGGTTGCATAGAGAAGAAAAACCCGCTCTTGTGCTCTTGTTAAAGCTACATAGAATAACCTTCTTTCTTCTTCAAGCCCTTCCTTCGTATCCATAGTATTGAAAAGAGGGAACAAACCATCATCAAGGCCTGATACAAATACAACCGGGAATTCCAGACCTTTTGAAGAATGCACTGTCATTAGCGTAACACGATTGTCAGAATCATTCCAATGGTCAATATCCGATAATAATGAGACTTCTTCAAGAAAATCACTGAGCGTAGAATCAGTTCGTTTTAAACAAAACTCATCAATACTATTCAGAAGTTCAAATATATTTTCCAGTCGTTCCCGATCATTCTGATCCTGTGATTTCTTAAATAATTGAATTACACCGGCTTCTTCAATCAGACTACGTGCTAATTCACTGGCACTTAATTTATCTCTTAAATCATGGTACTTTTTAATCAGTTTATAAAAGGATAAGAGTGCATTAGTCTGTTTCCCACGAATTGATAATTTTTCTGCATCCTTCAATATCTCAAAAAGTTCATGTTTTTCTTGATCCGCACGCTCTACACATTTATCCATGGTTTTCATTCCAATCCCACGAGGGGGAAAATTCACGATCCGGCGCAGAGAAATTGTATCTCTCAGATTGATCACTAAACGTAAATAAGCCAAAACATCTTTAACCTCTTTCCGATCATAAAATCGAATACTGCCCACAATATTATATGGGATACCCATTCGCCTGAAACTATCCTCTAAAGCGCGGGATTGTGCATTTGTCCTATAAAGGACTGAAAAATGAGAGAAAGTTCGTTTATTTAATTTAATTTCTTTTTCCAAAGCGGAGATAATTGCATCTGCCTCTTCTAATTCATCCCTCGTTTCAAATAATCCTATGAGCTCACCTGAACCATTTGCAGCCACAAGGTTCTTTTTTGTCCGGCGATTATTATGTATCACTACAGAAGTGGCTGCATCAAGTATCTGTTGGGTGGAACGATAATTTTTTTCAAGTGTGAAAACCCGACAGCTTGGAAAAAATTTCTCAAAGTCCAGAATATTTGATACATCTGCACCCCGCCATCCATAAATGGATTGGTCGTCATCACCAACGACACAAATCTGCTGATTTTTCTCTGAAAGCCGGGTCAGAAAATGGTATTGAGGTCGATTTGTGTCCTGATATTCATCTACTAGAATATATTGCCATTGTTTCTGATATTTTGTAAGAACATTTGGGTTTTTATCAAATAATTCTAGTGGATATAAAAGAAGATCATCAAAATCAAGGGCATCATTTTCACGTAATGCTTTCTGGTAGGAGCGATATACATCGACTACGGTTTTTTCAAGTATTGTTCTGGCTTTCCGTGCTTGGTCACTTGGAGTAATCATTTTATTTTTAAAATAACTGATACGATTCCGGGCAAGATTTGGCATCAATATGTCCTTTGTAATATTTAGTTCCTTTAGGACAACTTTTAGCAGATCCATCTGATCCTGAACATCATAAATTGCAAATTGTGGTGACAGATCTATTTTTTTTGCTTCCTTCCGCAGCATCCGTGCACATACTGAATGGAATGTCCCAATGGTAATTGGTAGTTCTTCAGTTTTCAATAACGACATTACCCGTTCCTTCATTTCCTTCGCAGCTTTATTAGTGAAAGTAACTGCAAGAATGTTTTCAGGATTATAAAAACCTTCCTGGATTAGATGATACATTTTATGAGTCAGAACCCGAGTCTTTCCGCTTCCAGCACCAGCAAAGATTAGAATTGGTCCATCCGTAGCTTCTACAGCATCACGTTGTATTTTATTTAATTTTTTTAAACTCATTTTTGGCGTTTCTTTTTGCTTAATTCTCTTCTTAATCTCTGCAACTTTCTTTTTGCCTGATTATGGTCTCTCTCATTAGAGGTAAATGTATGATAACCATCTCCACTTGCAACAAAGAAATAAAATTCATTTTCATCTGGATATAAGGCAGCTATCAAAGATTTTTCACCTGGGGAATTTATTGGTCCTGGGGGTAATCCTGTATACAAATAAGTATTATAGGGTGAATCAATTCTTAAATCTTTATTCAATAAACGTCTGGGACCGTCATCGATAATATACTGAATTGTGGGGTCAGCTTGCAATTTCATCCCGATGTCAAGCCTGTTGTGATAGACACCTGAGATTGTTGGCCGTTCACTATCATAGATGGCTTCTCCTTCAATGATAGAAGCCAATGTAACTACCTCGTGCTCTGTCATATTTAATTCTTTTGCTCGGTCTCGAAATGCTCCCTTCCAAAATTTTTTATATTCATTAACTAGGTAATCTAAAACTGATGTTGGAGAATCCCCTTCAAAAAATAAATAAGTATCCGGAAAAAGATATCCTTCAATTGTTGGTGCTTCTATATTGTGTTTTTTTAAGAAATTCTTATCCCGGCTCAATTCTAAGATTTCCTTCGTATCAAAACCCATTACTTTGTTTAAATGTTCAGCAATTTGCTTCACAGACCAGCCTTCCAGCAATTGAACCTTTTTCACTTCAGGTCTCCCATACACCAGTTGTTTTATGATATCATAATTAGACCGCGTATTATTCAATTGAAAGGTGCCAATGGGGATTTGTTTTTCCTTCCCCATAATTTGCACAGCCCACCGAAACATTTGTTCATTGGAAATTACTTTTTTTTCATAAAGCTGATGTCCAATAACGCTTAGCGTCGAACCAGGTTTTACTGTTATTTTAATCAAAACATTTGGATTTGGTTGTGGCCAGAATAAAACTAGGACTATCAGTGCAAACATTGCTGATACAGTGATAATCCCTGCATAGAGAAATATCGAATTTTTCTTAAAAATATCGATCATTTAAGGGCGGCAAATTTATGGTTTTACGTCAAGTTAAGTCAATTCTGATTCTTAAAATATTTAGTATAAAAATCACTTTGGGCACTATTGATAAAACCTTAATTTTCTCGTCGCTATGAGCAAATTATTTCATCATAAAGACGCAGATAAAAATATAGCTTTATTTAATTCTTGGGACTTTTCCACTACCAATTACATTCTTTTTGGTATTGGTTTGGCACTAATTATTATTGGATATTCTGTCATGGCATACGGCAAAGTTTACTCATTTCAGAGTCTTACCATTGCCCCGATTATGCTATTTGTAGGTTACATTATTTTCATACCTGCTGCACTGATTTATCGGGAAGAAACTTCTGATACAGAAGAATTGGGATCGTAGTTCAGTTGGTTAGAACGCCGGCCTGTCAAGCCGGAGGTCGCGAGTTCAAGTCTCGTCGGTCCCGCACAGAGAGTAAATACCATTTACCTCTCAATAAA
>PBKF01000009.1 GCA_002722105.1 Fidelibacterota bacterium | reverse complement strand
TCTGAAAAAGTACCATCGCCGTTATTTATATATAGGTAATCTCTTTCAAAAAAGTCATTAGCTACATATATATCAAGCCAACCGTCATTGTCTATATCACTGACAGTGAGCCCAAGACCAAAACCAATAATACTACTGAAAATACCGGCATCATCGGTAACATCTCTAAAGATTCCTCTGTCATTTCGGTATAAACAATCTCCGCCATACTGATTTCGTTTGAAGCGCATTTTATTTGCATCATCAAAAGTTTTAGATGCCTGAGACATATTATTTAGTACATATAAATCGAGATCCCCATCTCTATCATAATCAAAAAAAGCTGAGTGAACAGAATATCCCTTGTCATTAATTCCATAATCTGCCGATGCCTCACGAAATAAGGGTGTACCATTTTCTTGATTCCCGGTATTTATGTAAAGTTCATTAGCATTTTCATCGCCTTCTATTTCTCCAGAGTTACAAACATAAATGTCTAACAAATTATCTCCATTTATATCAGCCATTGAAACGCCGGTAGACCATTTTCCTTTTCCAGCAACCCCTGCTTCTTCTGTAACGTCCCTGAATTTGAAACCCCCATCATTAAGAAATAATTTATTCGATTGTTGATTCGAAGAAAAATATATATCTGGAAGACCATTACCATCTACATCACCTATTGCAACACCTCCGCCATTATAATAATTACGAGATTTTAAAATATTAAATTTTTTTTCATCAACCAGTGAATTTTTAAAATCGATACCAGTGTTTTCGTCTTTCAGTAAGGTGAAAAGACTTTGTCCATCTTTCTTTGGAATTTCTGGTGTACAAGAGAAAAAGATCAATAAAATAATCCATTTAGAATAGGGAATAATTTTAAAAGTAGCCATAATTAAGGCACAATAAAGTCAATAAAGCATTTTATAGTATAGTTTAGTTTTATCGATATTTACTTCCATATCATTTACTTTGAATTAATTTAATCGATTGTCTGGTGTACGGTGAATCTCAATATTTTGAATCATATCCGTTGGTTCAACATTGCCATTATAATTAGGAATTAAAGGATTAATTTTATTAAGAGCAGTGTTCGGCCAATTATCATGTATAACGTGATAATCATGATTAAACCAGCTTCGTACTGGCTCTAGAAGATTATCAAAAAATGGTAAAATCCAGATGGTAATAACCGTTCTCCATCTTTCGGAATCATTTGAGTGTGCTGCATGAAACATCCGACCATCCCCAATAACAAGATCACCTGCTTGGATTGGTACATCTTCTTCATTAGAATAGTCAGAGAAGCGCGGGTCATCTGGATTATCATAACGATTTATCTCTTTTTGATGCGCAGAACCCATGTCATGAAGTTCATGCCGCTTACGATGACTCCCAGGTATAACACGGAGGCAACCATTGATCCGATTGGTATCTTCCAAATAATACATCAAAAATAGCATAGGAGAAATTTCGCTATATGCGCTAGGGTCCTTCCACATCATACAGTCCTGATGCCAATAAAGACGTGGACTACCCGGAGGTTTACTTATAATAACAGCTTTCCAATATTTATTATTGTGGTATCCCATTTTATTTAAAAACTCAAGAGGCCTTGGATTACCAATTAAATCCGCAAGTTCAGGATAACCACCAGAACTAATCAGAGTACCTACAGAACGTTGGCTCTCTAAGTGATTATTATCTAAGTCACCAACAGCCTGCTTTACACATTTTCGAGTTTTATCTAATAAGTTCTTATCTGCTACATTTTCAAGAATACAAAAGCCATCTTTCTTTAATTGATTAACCTTGATTTTAATATTTTTGGAGCTAAAGTTTTTCATTTTATCCTCTGACCTATTGCTGATCGTTCTTCATTAGCCAAAAGTGTTGTTCTCCGATCAAACAGTAGGATATCTTGATCAATAAATTACAATGAACTTTTTGCATTTTTACTTCCAGATATTTTTCAATTTTTTTGATTTTTATCAGATAACTCGATATTCATAGTCGAAAAAAAATCATCAATAATTTTTTCCTTTTTAAAATATTCCCAAATGGTTATACGATCTGGATGGTCTGGCCTTTCTATCCAAACACCATTCAATAATTTAGGCTTTGGAATTATCTTTTCCCTTGCCCAATTAGGATTTTTTAAAATAGCTACGGCTGCCATATCGAAAAGTGCTCGAGTGGGGGGTGTATCATGATATTCAGCATTCTGAAATAGGTTTACAGAATAATCTCCAAAATTTGTGAAATATCCTCCATGTCTACCAATTATAGGAATTGGAATCTGCGGACCTTTACCAGGCATAATTTTCTCTATTTCAGAAAGAGAAGTCCTCACAGCATCAGTGCCCGAGTCTTCACCATAGCGAACTAAAGCAATCTGAAATTCCACATCAGAATCAATTATATACTGAATAGATGATAAATCATTCTCTTGATTATATTCTCCGGGATTAGGATAATTTGACCCTAGCCAAACTATTTTAATCTTTTGCATGATAGTAGGGTCTTTCTTGATAGCTAGGGCTATATTTGTAAGTTTTCCAATGGCCAATAATACAAGTTTACTATCTGATTCTATTTGAGCCCTTGAAATAATAAATTCAATAGCGTCCGAGCCATCATAATCAGAATTTTTTATTTGTGACTTTATATCATCAAAGCCATTAGTAGCACCCTTATAAAGTCTGACTCTAGACTGCCAATCGCATAATGTAACTACTCTCTCTGCCTCTTTATAATGTTCATCAATGTTTCCGCCGTTTTTTGTTTTGTTTATCGTAATACCTTCAACATCAAAAATAGAGTCATTAAATAGCATATAGGCTATGGCATGCTGATCATCTAACTCATTGTTTGCATCAGTATCAAGAATTATTCTTATCTTTTCAGATTTATCTTTCTTCTTTAAACTTTTTGATCCCATGAATTTATTTTTTATTAACTTTGCTTATTCAGAATTTATTAACGATTTATTTATTCCAACTCTTCTTTTCTTATTTTAGTAAAATTTTATGAGTTATTATCTCATATAATACTGTATAAAAAAAAAGCCGAATATCCCTAAACGGGATATTCGGCAAATATTTTATATTTTATAAACTGTAAGAAATATTTCTATAGGCTTACACCCACTGACATCATGGTTACATTCCCTAATCTTCCCATGGTTACTTGAGAAAAACTAGCATTAATCATGGAATAGCTAATACCTACTCCAAAGGTTAATGTATCTTCATCGTAGCCAATTTTATAACCACCCCGAAGAAAAAGCATATCATTAAAATTATATTGGGTACCAATATGGACTTTTTCAGGAGAATCATTTGGGTGTGATGCATCAACAGCCAGAGTAAGATTTTCGCCTGGTAGAAACTCCATAGCCATACCAACTTTAAAGTCAACGGGCATGCGAACATCCACTGGTTCAGTTTGAAATGACTCATCCCAACCTGCAAGATTGACATCATTTCCAATATTTTTAAAGGTCATTCCAAGTCTCAAACTCTTATATCCAGTATAAAAGGTCGTGCCAAAATCAAATGAAACATTAGTCATACTTAAATCATCAATTGTTTCATTGATATAGCGAACATTCGTTCCCACAGATAATTTATCAGAGATCTGTTTCGCGAAAGTTATCCCAGCAGCTGTGTTGCCACCAGTATAATTTCGACCAGTTATTGAATATTCAGTTCTATCTCCAACAGGTGCGTTGATTGTTTCCGGAATATCACCCATATCTAAAGATGCCACACTTACTGCAACCACCCCTAAGGCACCGAGATTTTTCACAAAAGAAAGAGCATTGTATCCAATATCAGCGACATAGGCTACATTGCCTACATATAAGTCCATGTTTTCAACACCAGTAATGGCCGAAGGATTTGCAAAAACCGTTGAGGCTCCTCCAAGCCCAACAGAAGCCTGTGTACCCCCCATAGCGGCAGTTTTTGCATCTACATTAATTTTAAGAAATTGCCAACCTGAGAGTCCATTACGTTGAATTTCTTGTGCCGGTACTCCTTCACCGGTATTATCTTCTTGAGATAATCCGAAGCTCAGCATCATAACGGACACTATAGCAAAATGTTTTAAAAACTTAATAGTGTATTTCATAATATTCGTCTCCTCACTCGATTATTTAATAATTGCAAATTTTCCGACAAATTCTTTGCCGTCACCTGTTGTTGATTCTACATGGTAGATGTAGAACCCAGGCTGAATATATAAAAGCCAATCATTAGTCTGATAATCAAGAGTCTGGACACTACCCCACGCTTCGCTACCGCTCCCATCATCATGGTTAATTGTTTTTACTAAATCACCAGCCAAGCTGTAAATACGAATCACTGCCTGTGCAGGTAAATTAATAAAATCCATTCTCAATTCTTCACCAGCACCAACTAAACCACTCTTGATTCTGAATGGATTAGGTACAACATGTACACGAGTATTTGGAAAATCATCATTTACCGCCATTAATGGGTAGACAGGGAACCTGTTAGCGCCAGTCTCTCCACTCTCGTTCCCATCTGCGTCATAGGTAGTAACATAAAAGTAAGCACCTACTCCAAGAGGCATACCAGTATAAGTGTAAGATACGTTACCATTTGCAACTGTAGCACTTGCTTTGGGAATGTCTGCTATTTCCGTCCATGGACCAATGGTAAAGTAACTTGATGTATAGACCTTGTAACCAGCAAAATCATTTGTTCCGCTATCAGGGTCTTTGTAGTCATCCGCAACAGCAGCCCATGAGAGTTGCATACCTCCACCAACAGGAGTCAAGGTAATATCATCAACAGAAGGAGGAGGATCTTCCCAATCATAGCCTGCAGCATATAGCGCTTTCGCATTTGCAATATTTTGCTTATGATTTGCAAGACCTTCCGTTAACATCAGATCAATATTTGCCACACCGCCTTCAACAACTTTTGCTCGATCCATTGTAGAAGCAACTACAGCATAAACTATTTTAACTGTTTCACCAGGAGCTAGAGTGTGAGGGCCTGATGATACAAAAATTTCTCCTGAGCGTTCATATTTACTTGCTCCACCACCAGATGCTTTCAGATCGTCATAGTTACCTCTAGGCTGATCATATGTCATAACTCTCAGTACTTCGTCTTCCCAATTATCTCCAAAGTTGAGAATAATTGATTTATCTTCTTCTGGACATCCTGTTTGACATTGTGCAGTTTGACCTGCTATATCAGTTATGTTCTGGTGAACTGTTGCGCCATCGGACCCCTTATCAAGCATAACAAGACTAAATAACTGTGCCGAATAGAGCTCTGATGTGGCTGCATCACCACTCATAATATCTGCTGCGTCTCCTTTATCACCGCGCTCTGGACCAGGGCCATGGTTGAATGTAACTTCCGCTTCACTCTCCCATTCATAGCTACGATCATCATAAAAATAAAAGGCATCGTGCTCTTCAATCCAACCATACTTGTCATCATTACCAGTTCCGGCACTATAATCCCGACCTTTTAATGAAATATTTTCAGCGATTCTTGGAGAAAAATACAAACCAGTTACATTGTCAGTATTAGTGCTGGGATTCGTTATGTGATACTCGTGGATTATAAAATCATCCAAATCAGGATAACTCCACTGTAAGTGTCTCATATCAATCTGAACACCAACCCAATCAAGCATATGCCCTCCGGTCACAACAAGCTCAGCATCTATAGCCGGATCCTGCATCCCATTATTAAAGGACTCTGCACTCTGAGAAGTAACATACATGTATGTACCAGAAGGATACGCACGAGAGTAGTATGAATACCCATGGGTAACATCTCCTAAACTGGCATGTAATAGATAACCGGAATGACCCGCCAACGCAAAAGCGTCTGCGCAATCACCCACCGTTGTATAACCAGGATAATCATAATAGTTTCCAAACATGGAACATTCATCTACTGGATATCCAACTACACCACTGTTCCACATTGTTGCCCAAAGTTTTCCTCGTCTAAGATGTTTAAAATCCCAAGTCTGGGCAAACACAGTGCTGAATGCCAGAGCGATAATTAGATAATTTTTCTTCATAGTTATTTCTCCTTAAATTTTTATTTTCAGTTTTTCTTGACAGATTTCTATTTTTTTCAATGATTAGAAATCAACTTTCAACTGAAAATAAATATGTCTTCTTGGGTTTGTATAACTGTTATACCAAGCCCACTCGTTTGGCTCTCCCGAATAAGAGTGAGTTGGAAGCGCTTCTTCATTCTGACCATTTTCCATGTAATTTATAAGTTGATCACCACCAAGTAAGATTAAATCTTTATCATTAAGAAGATTTCTAACATCAGCACTTAGCTCAGCTCTAACACCTGCCACAGTAAAACCTTTTGTTATTTTCATATCTGTTCTTGTAAAGGGCTGCCATCTCTTATTATTAGGTTCAGTTGATACGTCACCTGGACCATGATAAGTAAACATTACACCCTGTTCATACCTGTTGTAGATATTGATGTTGAGATCATACTTTTGTAGAAAGAAGTTACCACTAAGTTTGAATTTGGATTGGGTATTCCATGGCTGTTTAATATTTCCATAGCCCCATCTAGCCGGGATTTCAGCCGGGTCTTCAAATAAAGAAGAGTAGCCTGCCGAACCAGCACTTACTAATGACCAATCATAGATAGCATTTAGGTTAAAGGGGCCATTAAAAAAAGTAGAAAAGTTTACTTCAAAGCCTCTTGAATCAGCATAAGCCATATTTGAAATCATAACAGGGACATTGTAAGGATTATCCTTGTTGTATAACGTAGTATATGTCGCTGGTGTATCATAGTCATTTGCATCAATCCTTGCTTCACGGGCTACTGTTTGATTCTGAGCATCCTTATAGTAAACAGTCGCATCAATTTTGTACTTATCAGCTATATTGTAATCAATGCCAAGTTCATACTGAATTGTCTGCTCGTATTCCATTAGAGGATTTCCTAACCATCCTTGCCACTGATCCATATAGGTAACCGTGTTTGCATATGGATCCTGTACTGTCTCTAAATCGTATGTGGCAAAATTAATAAAGGAGAACCCGAATATTTTTGTCCACGATGGTCTCTGATAAAAATGGCCATAGACAAAATGCAATACTGCACGATCAGTGATTGGGTGAGATATACCTAAACGTGGAGCAAGCGCAAGCTGGGTTTCCGTGTCAACCAATGTAGGGTTGCCAGGGATTCCAACTGTACCGGACCAGCCTTCTGTTCCTTCAAATACCGCTAAAGGGTCGTACATATTAGCTGAGACCTGTCTATTTTGTGAAAACCAGTCTGCGCGGAGACCCATATTTACAATCAAACCATCAAACTCGATCTTGTCCTGGATATATGCTGCTCCTTCAGTTGGCTGACCATCAAAAACATTCATCAGGTTCCATCTCTCGCCACCTTCATACAATGACATAGAATGCTTGTAATAAAAATCATACATCTTAAATGTAAAACCGGCCTTAACCAGATTAGTTGAATTTACCTGACTGGTTACGTCACCACGTATTGTATTAACTTTACTCCCGTATTCGTCCCGTGAGCGTAAGTGCCCATCTAGATTCCATCTATTATCTAGAGCTTTCGGGGTTATAGCATTCACCCAGTCACTCGCATCTGGATCATTAACATCCCATGTTAACAGATACTCGTACCCTGGCGCATCAGGTATGCTAATCATTTCATGGTCAAGCATACTGAAATTAAGCTCATAAAATGTGCTTGGACTAAGAGAATGGGTAAAGTTGAATGCATGAGTAGAAAAAGTTGTTTGTCTCGGATTTCCTCCAAAACCACCCAGCATTGCATACTTTTGTGTAGAATATGGGTCTGTTATTTGCGGAGGACCAAACCACTGACCTTCCTGCGCACTCTCCATAGTAGTAAAGTTATCATATATATCTCTACTTGAGCTACGTGCATCTCCTATAATACCATTATACTCCAGCGCCATTGTGCTAGTAAGATCATAACCCAATTTCAATTGAAGATTACTTTGTGGGTTATATGGTTCTACCTGAGGATATATGTTGACCGCATTCAAGAACCTATATGAGGCCATCAAATCAAATGCCCCGTAAGATCCAAAAACCGTTGCTTCATACTCCTGTTCTGCTCTGTCAGCATATTTCCCATAATCTTCATTTGGAGTAATTTGTTGCTTATAGGTCTCTAATAATTCAGCAGGATTGCCACCGAAGTTATTGCTATTTTCATTTGCAACGTCTGCTTCCCAATATGCGAGAGTAGCAACGTCCGTCCATTCATAATTTTCCTTACTATACATATTACGACCCCAGTGGTAAACACCTGCTGGTCTGTAACGAGTTAAAAAGGTACCATGCAAGCCTGGTTCGTTTGCATTTTTCGTAACAACATTTATGATCGCTGACTGCGCGGTTCCATATTCTGCATTATAACCACCTGTAAGCACAGAAATTTCCTGAATAGTCGATACATTAATACCTCTATAATTATCAGACAGTATACCTGAATTGAGGCTGACATTATCTAGTACATAAACACTCTGCGTAAGGTTACCACCTCTAAAACGGCCGTTTTCCACGCCAGCTTGAGTTTCCAATGCGTCGGTTACAGAACGGATAGTCCTTTTATTAAAATCATCACCAGTTACAAGTAGCTCTGACGCAGTCAGATCTTTCTGAATAAGTGGTCTTTCAGCAGTAACAGTCACAGCTGCACCTTCAACAGCACCAGCGGTAAGGCTAAAATCTGCTTTTGCTGTCTTATCAACATTTACACTAATTCCTTCCAGGGTAACTGACTCGTAACCAATGTAAGATGCCGTTACAGAATACGTTCCAGGTGATACATTGATAATGAAATATTTTCCATTTTCATCTGCACTACCTCCAAGATTCGTTCCAGCAATCATAACATTTGCGCCAGCCAATGCTTCACCTGAAGACTTGTCTGTCACAGTTCCTGCAATTTTACCAACTGTACTAGCAGGTAAATAGCTAATCAATACTGTAAGACAAAGAGCTTTAAAATAATTATGAGCATTAATTTTCATAATTTTCCTCCGATGGTTTTTTCCTTCGATTAAATATCTAAGACAACATTTTTAGACGAGAAAGTAAGGATATTACTATGCACAAACAATGAACAAACGATAATCCTTTGGTTCCTGCCTGTGCGATTATATTGCTAGAAAAAGATAATAAGCAAGAACTTTTTATTTGGCTAGATATTACAAATATTTCTTGAAATAGCATGAGCATATAAGAAGGCATTTTCTATCCTAATTATTCTCGGAAATAGTATAATCAAACTATAGTTATAATATAAGTCTAATTGAGACTGAATTTATACAATGCGGTTCAAAATAATTCTGATAATGTAACAAAAAATATACAAATCTTATTATACTATTGCGCAATTGCGCAATTTAGATTGTAAATAATTTTAAAGGTCGCTAGAATAAGGTTCAGCATAATTAAAAAATTTCACTAAAAGACTAATTTTATAGTATAGTCTATTCTACATATGAAGAATCCGAGTCTAAAAGATATAGCAAAAGTAACTGGAGTATCTCCAACTACTATCTCTAGGGTTTTGAATGGAAAAGCGAAGGCATACCGTATAAGTATTCCTACCAGTGAACTAGTTCTACAAACCGCAGCTGAAATAGGGTATATCCCAAATCAGACGGCCAGAGGCCTCAGAATGAGAAAGTCTAAAACGATTGGACTTATCCTCCCAAACTTAACAAACCCTTTTTTTTCAGGGATTGCAAGCGCAGTCGAAAACGCTGCCCGTAAATTGGGTTTTTCTATCATTCTGTCTAATTCACAACATGATCAGAGTTTAGAAATCGAATCCATAAGAACACTCATGAGTAGAAATGTTGATGGATTAATTGTGCTTCCTATGGGACAGGACTCAAAATATTTAAAACGAATTATTGAATCAAGAATACCACTGGTTATCGCAGATCGGTATTTCTCCGATTTAAATTGCCCTCAAGTTATTTCAAATAATTATCAGGGCGCTTTTAATGCTACAAAGCATTTGATTGATAACAACCATAAGCATATTGCATGTATACAGGGCCGGCAGAATACATCAGTGAATAATGAACGCCTAAAAGGCTATAATAGCGCGATGAAAAAACATCAGATAAAAGTTGACCCATTATTTATCGTGGGTGATGATTTTGGAACTCAGAACGGATATGTAAGTATGAAAATTTTGCAGAGTCTCAAACCCAGACCCACAGCCATATTTGCCTTTAGTAATCTTATTGCCCTTGGTGCAGTGAAAGCGATGAGAGAAAATAATATGAGTCTTCCGAATGATATTTCTATGATTGCTTTTGACAATGATCAACCACTGTTAGAATACCTAGCAACTCCTATTAGTACGGTTGCGCAGCAGACGAATGAAATAGGACAAATAGCCTTTAAGCTACTAATGACAGCGATCGATAATAAACAGGAAAAATCAGAATTCATTGATGACAAGCCCAATATTGTTTCTATGCCTACTAAAATTATTAAGCGTGAATCAGTTACTAGGCCTAAAAACACGCTTAGTACCAAAAATATACTAACATTGTAATTAAAATCATGGCCCACATTACTATCATTGGAAGTTCCAACACTGATCTCATTATGCAGGTCGATAAGACCCCAGGCCCAGGGGAAACCATAATTGGTAAACAATTCTCCGTTACTCCTGGCGGAAAAGGTGCTAACCAAGCCGTAGCGGCAGCACGCGCAGGTGGTGATGTCAGTTTTATAGGCTGTATTGGAAAAGATGTTTTTGGTAACCTTGCAATTGAAAAGCTTGATAAAGATAACATAGATACATCTTCTATTTTTAGGGATAGTGATGCGCCTTCAGGCATGGCGTTAGTATACGTTGATGCCAATGGTGAAAACAGTATCAGTATTGCACCAGGGTCAAACTTTGAATTATCACCAAAAAACATAGATGAATCATTGGGTAAATTATCCAATACCAAAATCATACTAACCCAATTAGAGATACCAATTGAGACTGTGGAACGTGCTGCTCACTTAGCTCGGAAACAAGGAATTACCTTTATCTTGGATCCAGCACCAGCAGCTTCACTAAGTGATAATCTAATGGGTAATGTAGATATAATCACACCAAATGAAACGGAAGCAGAAAAGCTTACAGGAATAGCTTTGACCAATGAAACCAATATAAGATCGGCATGTGAAAAGCTACATAAACAAGGTGTAGGTACAATAATAATTACCCTAGGAAGCAGGGGCGCTTTTCTTTCTAATAGCGATTATAGCCAACTAATACCAACATATAAAGTAGATCCTATTGATACTACTGGTGCTGGTGATATATTTAATGGCGCTCTCGCAAGGGCGATGTCTGAATATGAAGATATCAGAGAAGCCATAAAATTTGCCAATGCCGCAGCCGCAATATCAGTAACCAAATTGGGGGCGCAAGCATCTGCCCCAAAAAAATCAGAAATAGAAACATTTTTAAAAAGGGAAGATTGACTAGAGGAAAATCGTATTCTGTTTAACTTAATCAAACTATATATAAGTACGATTGTTTTATTCAAATCAGTTCAAACAATATGATAAAAAATAAAAAAATTACCACTTTATACCTCCTATTAGCTTCAGCTATACTTTTTTACATTATTAGTTGTTCTAAAAAAAATAACCCAGCTATAAAATCAAAAAATATTTTTGTATCATCAGAAGGTGATGATACAAATCCAGGAACTTTTAGAAAGCCCTGGAAAACTCTTGATCGAATAAATCGGCACTCCTTTAATGCGGGTGATACGATTTTCTTTTCAAAAAACTCTGATTTCAGCGGCGGATTACTTATATCTGATTCAGGGACTAAGGATAAACCAATAGTATTAACATATTATGGAGATGGATACCCTCCTAAATTCACTAATCCAGATATAAATTTTTTAAATGGTAATATGATTCAAATAAAGGGTGACTATATAGTGGTAGATGGGCTCTATTTTCATAATGGGGTATCAGTATCTAAAGAAGATACAGTGAATGCTCGGAGCATTGGTGCTATTTATTTAACTCTGGGTGCAGATAATAATGTAGTTAAAAATTGTGAAATGTTTGATTGCCCAGTGGGGATCCAGAGCTATGGACAATATAATCTCATTACAAATAACTATATACATGACTGTAATCGTTTCCTATCAGAGCCAAACTGGGGACCTGTTGGAATAATGGTTGCAAAATCGAATCATGAAATCTCTTACAATCGAATCACCAATTATACCAACTCAGGTGGTGCATATGGTGCAGATGGTGGCGCAATTGAAATTGATAATAGTGATTATCATAAAGAGGATATCTATATTCACCATAACTGGTCAATTGGAAACCAAGGATTCCTTGAAATTATTGGTTCGGAAGATTTATCTGTAATTACCCAAAATGTCCGAGTAGCTTATAATGTTAGTTATGACTACCAACAATTTATTTTTTTCTGGTCTGGCAGAGACTGTATTGTAGAAAANAATACNGTAATATGTACTCGTCCACAAAATAGCCGNGTNAGNGTAGTNTTCAGTTTCTTTGATAAAAANAATATTATACGTAATAATATTTTNGTTGTAGCAAATAATTTACAAGTTTTNACCGGAACCAANGTTTATGGAGCTGAATTATATGATGAGCAAATTTTCANTAACAATTTGTATTGGAGCATTGATNAAACTCAATNGGATCCGTGTGGNTTNCCACTNGGTGAAGGTGATATAATTAGTGATCCAGANTTTATTGATATAGCNAATCTAAACTTNANACTTAATACTACNAGNCCTGCAATTGATGCNGGCATNGATTTAGGATATAATTTAGACTTTGAAAACAATAATGTNCCAACAGGNNCTAANCCTGATATTGGCGCATTTGAATATAANNGTGACTAATATTTTATGACNCTATCTAATGAGATAAATAAGTATCAAAGACCNTTCATNAAATTNCANGATCATCAATTCTNTATTCATGTTCTNGCAGAAGATAGATTNTATGATGCGCACAGCTTTGATATAANAAAACAAGCGAATGGAATTGANGCTGTTTCGAAAAGTTTATCATTTGGAGATGGAACCCAAAGTGATAAAGGGAATATTGCAATTAAAATAAGATTGGGCAAAAATAATAAGGATATAAGCTGGGTTGTTAGCGCTAGATCTCCATATTTAATAAAAGGGATTAAGGTAGAAATAACTAATATTCCATTNAAAAGCTTGATTAATCCTTTTGGNCAAAATATTCATATCGATGATGGATGTGCATATGCATCAGCGTTTCCAGCAGGTGTTTATCCAAGCAGGGTATTACCTACTAGCAGTATTGATCAAGGTTCATGGCTACCAACAGCCTTGGCACAGTTCATGGTAATTAATTCTAAGGATAAAACCATATTAATTCGAAGTGAGGATTATCCGCCTAAGTTCAAGCGGTATTGGTTTTTTAGAAACGGGGAAAAAATAAANCTAACTACCTATACTGAAGCAAATGCATCAGAAAAGGATAAGTTTTTTTCAACTCCTAAATATTTTCTTGAAAATACCGATAGCATAACTGATGCTTTAAAAAGACACGGTACCTGGATGAAAAATGCCTACAAACTTGTGGCATTTGATAAAAGAAATGATATTCCTAATTGGGTGAAAAAAATTTGTTTAAACCTTAATTTCCACTGTCACGCGACAGATGGGGCTATATTAAATACTTTTTCCACTATTGAAGAAAAATTAGAGGAAACAGCNAAGTTTTTTGATCCAAACCTTACACATATTCACATAGTTGGGTGGGATGGTCAGTGGGACTTTACCTGGCCATCTTTGAGTCCCGACCCCCTTTTAGGTGGAGAAAAAGGATTAACAAAACTAGTAAATAAGGCGCATGCATTTGGCTACCATTTAGATTTACACATGAATGTCATGGGTCTTAGCTATCAAAACCCTGATTTTGATAAGATAAAGCACTTTTTAGATCATCAAGTGAGAGATGTTCAAGATAGGAGAGTAGACTGGGAATATGATTGGGATGGTGATGAAGTAGATGAAAAAATATTTGCTTATATTTCACCAGATCACAAGCCCTGGCGTGATTATCTTATAAGTAAAATACTCAAGGTAGTAAATNAATACGGTATAGATAATGTTCATTTAGATCAGGCAACAACCATTATTAATGATAGTCGCCATAATCATATTCGAGGATTAATTGCACTTTTTCAAGAACTTCGAAANGCACTTCCACGAGAAGTTGTGATTTCAGGTGAAGGCATATCAGAACCATTGATTGGACTTTATCCCTTTGCTACTATTATGGAAACTGGGGATGANCCAACCGTCCAGAAAATGATTTTTGAGCCTTATGTGCGGTTTTTTGAATATGGATACCCAACTGAACCTGGCAGAAGTATCTGGTCTAACCCTTGGNGANAAAAAGAAGCAATTTTGGAAGCNGGGGNAACATCATGGGACCATAAATCCTTTTATAATAATTTAAAAAAGATNCGTAAAGGTATAATTATACCCAGTATTTTGTTTAAGAACAGTTCAGTGAAGGTTGATAGCGCTGAAGCAAAAGCGGTATTCGAAATTGCATTAGAAATCCGCGATAAACTCGGTCTATAATTTATAAACCCTTCCCTTCAATTATTTCTGTTATCCAAATAAGTTTTTAATATAGTTATATTTATATTCATCCTTGATAATAANATTTTATAACAAGCCTATTGATTGGTTGATAGGCGGATGGTATTTTTGAAAGATTCAGTTGTAACCTTCCTTGTATTATACTTTTTCCTATATTTTATAAGGTTTTCATCTTTAGGGTAACTACCGTTTTCAGCTCCTTCTGGGTAAGATACCATACCATGAAACGGCAGAGGAGCAACTGTTTGGCCACGGGCTGTATTTAGATCGCCATCTTTAAGCCAGCCATCATTATAAAATATAAAATCCCGNCTCCAGNCAGNTTNTAGNTTAGGTAATTCGGATGCATCAAACTTAAGTGATATTTCATCACCTGCATTCATAATCACATATTTATTATCTGATTCAATTAAAAGGGGTAGTACATCACCATATTTAGTATAAGTCCCAATAAGATCACGCCACTTCTGCCCTGTAGTTACAGAATAATAATCTGGTATGTGAGGACTGCTAGAATTCTTACGGTATNTTTCAGAAAANCCTCTANAATGCAGNTCNGCTGANATTGGTTTTAGAGATACAACTTTTATTGCATCTCCTGAGCTACTATTCGAAATAAATATGTGGTCCCAATAAATCTGCATATTGGTACGGATGCGTAGGCGATAGTCATCTGATTTAAATTTTTTCGTCAAGTCTATCACCATAGTTTTATCTTTACCTTTTGGGAAACCCATATTCTCCACAACTGTGACCCAGTTACCATCATCATCAATAACCTGAAGAGAAGGGAAGACTGACTGATACTTATTTGTTTGTGAAATATTAACATTTATACTAGCATCCGTTGGGAACAACCATCCCTGCAAAAATAAATAAAGTGAGTCGGTATCACTTAGGTCACCAAAAGATAATATAAGATCGTAGGGCTTGGTCAACCCCTGGTATGTGTCTGGCAAAAGATTGGATATATATTCTTTATCTTGNTGAATTATTTTGTCCAGTACATTATTCTCTTCCCCATCCTTTGCAGCAATGGGCATCCGTTTATTTTTCACACTATAAATTCTAAAAGGTGGGAANGGAGGTGGCACAAAGGTTTCATCAATGAATACTTCTACGCTTTCCGGATGGTCTACAACTAATAAATTTATTTTATCCAGGTATGGTGTTTCCCATAATTCTGTAGTGAATTTCAGCAGATATGAACCTTCTTTTTCTTGAATGTAACTCCCNGGTACTCGAATATATTCATCNGTTGAATTAGGGAATGCGTAAAGAGTTTCACCTGCCATNATTCCTANTGGCATGCCAAGTGCGCTAGGCCAAAGTACATCAGTAACAAAATCAAATTTAGAGCCATTCCAAGCAAATAGATAGGGGCATGATCCTTTTAAAAATTGGGTTTCAACAATGGTCTGGTTTCGCTCTGGATTAAAACGATTCTGTGGTACACCATTACTCCATAAGATGCGTACAACATCAGCACCAGCTCGGTCACCCAAACCAAAATGTGCAATAGGTTGATCCATATATCGAACTTGGAATAAATCTCCAGCCCTAACTTCCACCTTGGCACCAATTCCAAAATAATTATTTTTACTGCTGCCTGTGCGCAAGCCCGCCAAACGAATATTTAAATAATTATTTATGTTACCGCCATCATTACGCAGCAATTGAATTTGGCCTCGACTGGTAACCATAAAAATATCTAAATCACCATCATTATCATAATCAGCAACATCCACTTGAACTATTGAGCCTAGATTATCTGGGAGTAAAGATGATGCATCTAAAAACGAACCAGAACCATCGTTATATAATAAACGCATGCCTGTTTCTTCTTCCAATAAATCATCAGTTTTACCAGCAATCAGCAAATCTAAAAATCCGTCATTATCAATATCCATGAATATTGCATCATGCCCAAAAATTTTTTTCACAGCTTTCATTGTATCCCTCCATGAGAGATCTAATTCAAATGTTCCATTGCCTTTATTAAAATATAGAGAATGATCATTCCCATCCTGATCGGCTATAAATAAATCTATGGATCCGTCATTATTATAATCTCCGGTTGCTATAGCACCAGGTTTAATACTACTAACTAATCCTGTATTTTGCGTATTGTCCCTGAAGTAGCCTTGACGCAAATTATCATAATAAATATTGCTACCATTTTGGTTTAAAACAAATAGATCAACATCACCATCATCATCAAAATCCCCATATACAACATTACTACTATTCAGTTTAGATTCTCCAATACCGGCTTCATCAGTCGTTTCAATAAAAGTACCATCAGAATTGTTTCGATAAAGTCGGTTTTTTGATTCAGTCACAAGAAATAAATCTAGATCTCCTTCCAAATCCAAATCAACAAACACCGCATCTCTATTATTTTCTCCAGTCCCTATACCACTGTTGCTTATCAAATGAAAAGTGTCTTTACCAGAATTCTGATATAACCTGTTTTCCTGAATATTATTCACAAATAAATCTAGGTAGCCATCGTTGTCATAATCTGCAAATAATGCAGATAGATCTCTTGATGTATGGTCTATACCTGCTAAACTTGCCTTATCGAAAAAAATTCCCTGATCATTGGTGAATAAATATTGCCTACTTGTACTTTCTTCTTTGGACCATTTAGAAACAAACAAATCATGATCACCATCTGAATCGTAATCACCAAGGGCCATTATTAATGATCTAGGTTTATCATCTAAATCAAGAGATTTTTCTATTGGGGAAAAATGAAATCCACTTGATTTTGTAACATCTTTAAAAATCAGTGTGCCTGGTATTTGGACTGTTTTATTTGTCGTAGGTAATCTTGTACTTAGGAAACGATAAACAGGTGCTCCCGCCACAGGGCCACTTGTGCCTCTTAGCTCTTTGATTGAAGCCTGATATATGGATGTAGGCTTCATCGTGTTATGCAGCATAATAATCGAAGTATAAGCTTGTTGGGTATTTTGATTCCGCATTAGTTCCATGCTTTCTTGGAATACAATGATAGAACCTTCTGGGAGCCTTGGCAATGATTGTTGAATTATTTCCATTTGTTCTAGCGCATCATATGGCTCATCCAGGCGTAATAATAATTCAATTAGCCGTAGGCTTGCAGCAACATTCGCAGGTAAAGCACTAACGACCGTAGAAAGACATTCTACTGCTTTTTGACGGGACTCTATATTTTTGATCTTCGTGTAGTATAAAGCAAGCTGATACAGTGTTTGAATATGATCAGGATGTTTATTAAGAGTATTCTCAAGTATATCTATTGCCAGAGATTGTCTATTGGTTAATTCATATACCTTCGCAAGAAGCAAACGGATATCAGGATTAGCCGGCGCTAATTCTAAAGCTTTTTGGATCCATTCTTCAGATTGATCAAGTTTCCCGCTCATGCGCATATAGGCCAATCCAAGGTTCGCATAACCCAAAGGCTCTTTTGGCGCAATCTCAACCATCAGATTAAATTCATTGACCGCTTCAGAATATCTTTCTTCTTCTAAATATGCCAAACCTAGGTTACGATAGGAAACGATCTCCATGTATTTTTTCTGATCCGTCTGACTCTTATACTCACAACCTGTTATGAACAATAATGTTATAAAAAATAAAATTCTATAACATGTCAGATTCTCCCTAGTGAAAAATAGATATTTTAATTCATTAACCATTATTTATTATATATAAAAAAACCTTATCAATATTCTTTTAAATTATCACACTTAAGAACTTTCTAAAATTAATGCAATTCTACATAAAAATAACTATAGGGTTAATATAAATCCTGTAAATAAGGGCACTAAAACAAAAAATCGTTTATACTAATGATTTCATTGTAGAATTAAAATATTAATAAGGTACTTTGATGATTATCACAAAATTTAGTAACGAAAAATAATATTTTTCTTGAATCGATTAGTATAATTTTCATTACCATTTATAAATTATTTATTAATACAAATACAAAGATTTCTCTATGGATAAAAGTAAAATAATTCCTATTGCTAGAAAACACCTGACATATTTATTAGTTTCGTTAGCATTTTGTAGTTTTGTTAAAAGTAGGCCATCGACTTTTATTTTACTCAATGACAAAACAGTAAATTCAGGAATAGATTTTATACACTTTGCTCCACGCCCAAGATGGTGTGAAATCGGACCATCTGTTGTAGGTGCAGCCACAAATGAGGGCTTAGATCTTGTGTTCAAAGAGGAAGGTGAATTCTGGAAATCAAATGGCCGGCTATTAAGCATGGATGAGTTTGCCAATATGCATTTAATCAAAATGAATGGCTCTGGCGGTGCCTGGCTAGATTATGATCGAGATGGCGACTGGGATCTTTACCTTGTAAATTGCCAGGGTAGCGAAAGTATAACCAATTCTCTCTATGAAAATCAAGGAAATGGGAGCTTTCTTCGGATTTTTAATTCAGGTGCTGAAGATGATGGCGAAGGCATGGCTGTATCTTCTGCAGATTATAATAATGATGGATATCCAGACCTTTTTATAACTAACTACGGAAACTTTAAATTACTAAAAAATAATGGAGATAAGACCTTTACTGATGTAAGTGCCGTTGCTTTTCCCCAAGGTATAAAGGACTGGTGGTATGGCGGCTCAACATGGGGAGATTATAATCTAGATGGACACCTGGACTTGTATGTATCAGGATATGTGGATTTTTCTCGCAGGCCAAAATATACCAATTTAAGATTTCCAATGGATTTTGGCGGTTTACCTAATACACTATACAAAAACAATGGTGATGGTACTTTCTCAGATATAACATCGACCATTAGTGTTTTAAGTGATGCATCTAGAAAGTCCATGCAGGCTATTTTTTATGATTTTAATGAAGATGGTTTTCCTGATTTATTTGTAGCTAATGATACAGATGCTAATGGCTTTTACCTAAATCGTGGTGACGGTACTTTCAAGTCATTTTCGGGGCCAAGCGGGCTCAGCACTACAGATGGCAGTATGGGTATTGCTCTGGGGGACATGAACAGAGATGGTCTAACAGATCTGGTTTATACCAATTATGCGGCAGAAGTAAACATCCTAGCATATCTTATTGATAATAACAGTAAGAATGATGGAAACCTACGAAACGCTATTTTTGTACATGATTTTGATTCTCCTATGGTGCACAAACTTTCTTGGCCAAACATTAGTTGGGGACCTGGTTTATTCGATTTAGATAACGATGGAGATCTTGACCTTTTCTTTGCAAATGGGCATTTAAATTCTGTTAGTGGTGATAATCGCCAAGCAAATTTGTTGTTTGAAAACGATGGTAGTGGGTATTTTGCAGACATATCTGAGCCATCCGGTATTCTTGCCACAGGAAAACGGATTCATCGCAGCGCATTATTTGCTGATTATGATAATGATGGTAAAGTTGACATATATATAACTGTAAATGGTCAGCAAGTGGAAGATGGCAGCGGTAATATTGTATACGATGCTAACCAAGGAAGAGGTATACTGTTACACAATGAGAGTGATACAGGTAATAGTTGGATAAAAGTTCGTTTGGAAGGAACAGAGTCAAATCGAGACGGATTTGGCGCCGTGGTTAATATCCAAACCAAGAATGGAAAACAAAAACAAACGCTTACATCAGGCCAGGGATATTTTTCCAGCAACGCGAAGGAACTTTATTTTGGCCTTAACAGAACAGATATAATTAACCAGATAACAATAGTTTGGCCCAGTGGTATAAAACAAACATATTTAGATATTCCCGCTCGGCAAACTATTTATGTTGTAGAAGGGAAATCCCTACACCAGAAGACATTGACTTTAAACCAAAAGCGTTAAATTATTTTTTATAGTATAAATGGGGAAATCTTTGGGATTATTTAATGAATAAAATAGGTATTGACCTTGGTGGAACTAAAATTGAAGGCATCCTATTAGATAAGAAAAATCAAACTTTAGAAAGAATGCGTGTCCCAACAAACCAAGAAAAAGGATACGATTCAATCCTTGATACCATAGCTAACCTAGTCCTAAATATTAAAACTAAATCAGACCAGCCTACCAGTATTGGTATCTGTACACCTGGGGCAATTGAGCCAAATAAAAATATTCTTAAAAACAGTAATACTTTATGCCTAAATGGTCGGCCACTCAAAGATGATCTTGAATCCTTATTGGGCTGTAAGATATTGATGGAAAATGATGCCAATTGCTTTACATTAGCGGAATCAGTTTTAGGATCAGCAAAAGGCTATAATAATGTATTTGGTGTTATTATGGGCACGGGTGTAGGTGGTGGGATTCTTTTGAAAAAAAAGATTCACCAAGGAAGGTTGTTTATAGCTGGTGAGTGGGGCCACATAACCTTGGTTCCGAATGGATATGATTGCTACTGTGGCCGAAAGGGATGTGTAGAAAAATACATTAGCGGTATTGGACTGGAAAAACGGTGGGTAGAATTAGGTGGTGATAAACTATCTTTAGAACAGATAGTATCAAGATTCAATCATCAGCCTGGTGATATCTATCAAAAATGGAAAAAAGAGTTTCTTGAAAATTTCGGCCGTGCCTTAGCAACCGTAATAAATATTTTGGATCCCGATGCAATTGTACTCGGTGGCGGTGTTTCGAATATACCTTTTCTCTATGATGAGGGTAGAAAAATAGTGAAAAATAATATTTTCAGCGATTTATCCGATACACCAATTTTACAAAATCAATTAGGTGACTCTGCAGGCGTATTTGGGGCAGCTTTATTGCCAGAGTTATAACATTACATATATAAAGTAAGTTTATTTATATTGAATAGAAAAGTCATAAATCAATTTTTTATAATAGAAAGAAATACTATTCCATATTCAAATCATAATTAATTAGTTCTTCAATTTGTTCTTGTCTCTTAGCTAAACTTTTTAAGATAGCTAATTTTTGTTCCATACTTGAAAATGAGATTTGATCGATAGCATTTGAAAAGCATTCCAAAGCTATTGTGTAATCTCCTGTTGTAAAATGTAGCTCTCCTTTATTTGCAAAAATTTGACCGATTTCGAATCTATATCCCTCTTCATTCTGAACCAAAATATTGATCGCTTTTTGATAATATTCTTCTGCTGCTTTATAATTCCCCTTAGAGTGCATTAATTGTGCCATATTATTATAATCTGGCGCGAGGTCAAAATGATTCTCTCCTAGACATTTTTCATTAATAAGTAATGCTTTAGAAAGAGTGGCTTCAGCTTCTTCGTATCTTCCCTGATCTTTATAAATTACCCCAAGATTATTTAGACCTATACCTATTTTCTCATGGTTCCCACTAAAAATCCTATCCCATATTTCTAAAGCATACTTAATATANAACTCACTTTCTTTTAGCTCCCCCTTTATCCTTAGTAATGCNGCTAAATTATTTGAACATTGTGCTAAACTATTTTGTTTATCAAGTATAAACTTNTCTCTTAGGTTTAAACTCTCACGATAGAGTTTTTCTGAACCTTTAAAATCCCCTACTGCGAAATGATTCTGAGCGATAATCTCAATCAGTTTTACATAATTTTCAGATTGAAGTTCATTATTATCCAAAAAATATTGGCGAGCAATATTTAAATATTCCATGGAATTCGGTATATCTCCTTCTAAGGAATATATGTGTCCAATATGTATATTATAACTTGCATGTAAGCTATGGTTTCTCTTTTTACTTTTATCTAGGATTTCTAAGGCCATGTCTAAACTTTTTTTTGCTGATTTAAGATTAAGAAGAGCTATATCAGCCATTCCTAGGTTTATATGAGACTCTGCCAATCTGAAATTAATATTTGACTTCGTTTCCTTTGCTAGATCTAGTGCATATTCAGCCGCTTTCTTTGATTCAATAAATTTTCCCAATTCATATAAATCATCAAAATTATCGATAGCATCCTGCCATAAATTTTTCCCACTACAATTAATGTTTAGAACCATGTTGGAGAAAATTACAATAATCAAAAAATTGAAAATTCTAGATGATACCCTAATTGAATCGTATTCAATTTTCAGATAATTATTTACGAGATTTTTTAATATTTGTTTTTTAATTAGCATTCAAAATAATAGAAAAATATTAATTAACTGCTTCAGTTATTACCTTACCATACTCATTAAGATAAAAATAATATTTTTTTAAATCACCCTTGTCTCTAAAAATTTCTGCTAATTTTTTTAAAGCATCGGCGTAATTAGGATTCATATTCAAGCAGATTTTATAATGATTCTCAGCCATTTTTAATTGTCCAATCTTATTATATGCGAGCCCAAGGTTAAAATGATCAATGGGAAGTGGCTTTATTTTTATTAGTTCAGTATATTCTTTGATAGCCTTTTCATATACCTGATTATTAAAATACTTTTGTGCTCTGTAACGGTACCAAGCAGAGCTTACACCCATATCAGTGACCTGATCATAAATTGGATTATACATTATATTTTTAGGTGCAAGCATGTTATTTGCTTTTGTAGCCAGATCCATAGATAGTGTCGCATTACCTTTTTTTCGTGACAAATCAGATAATAAAGTATAATATGTTTTCCCGGCTCTCCCACATTCTTTCATTTTTATTAGAATCGAATCTGCTAATTCCAATTGGTTTTCAATTAAATAAGTTTTAGCTAAATGATTTAAAGCAGTTGGAGAACACGGAAACTTCTGAATTGCCTTTAGAAAATACACTGTTGAAGAATCAATATATCCATATTCATATAGCGCCTTGCCATATAAATTGTAGATTGGCGTATATCCATCATTAATCTTGATACTCTTTCTGTATAGTTCTAAGTTTTTTTCATCTCCTAAACTTTGTAATGCAATTGCTTGAAAAAATGGCCATCGGAAATTATTTTCATCTAAGCTTTCGGCTTTCTGATATGCTATTATTGCTTCCAGGGTAAAATCATGGACGTCCAAGGTCATTGCATAATTTGCCCAACGCTGTACATCATTTGGATTTTTCAGTATTAAATCTGACATTTTTTTAATTGTTTCTCGGACTTGTACTTCTACCTTATCCAGTTGATTATTTTCAGGAATAGTCAATGGCTCATGATTAATGTTACATTTGAAATAAAATAATGAAATAATAATAAGGTTTATTGGGGAAAATCTAGATACATGTTTTGTTTCCATTTTATTATTCCCGCTTTGACCCTGATAATTTTTCTAATCTTAAATACTGGTTTACATCAAATTCTCCAAAATGTTCTTCCAAACCATCAGACCATTTCACCATTATATTTTCTACCCTTGAATCAGTGCCTAAACCAAAATGAATTCTTGTATCATTTGAGCTAAGAAAACTTGACCCAAATGCCACTAATTTTTTAATCTTATGTGAAATCGTATATACTGTGATCTCAGCGCCAATATCCCGTCTGTTAATATCAGTATTGAACGTTTCTACAAGAAGCCAATTATTGCTCAATGGAGTAGTATTAATATAGATTTTACCAGGACCACCTGCATTATTAATCACAACGTCTACCTTACCATCATTATTAATATCACCGGTGGCCAATCCTTTGCTATTGTTTATTTCTTTGCAAAAATCGCCACAATTTAACTTATTAGTTGCGAAATGAGTTTCTTTGTCATAAGCATAAAGTAAATTAGGTTCAGCATAGAAATCCCAAAATATGGGGTTAGAATAATTTTGATGTAAATGCCCTCTTGTTACACCTCCATTTGCTATAATTAGATCTAAATCAGCATCATTATCATAATCAATAAAACCTGTACCAAATCCTGTAAAGGAGATATTATCCCGGTTCAATTTGTATTGGTCCGTCATATCTTGGAAACCCCATTCTGTTTTGATATAGAGAGTATTTGTTTCACCACGTAAATGTGTCACAAATAAATCCATGTTAGCATCACCATTCACATCACCAATAGCTATTCCCATACCAGCTTCCGGTAAACCAAACATATTGAATGCAGCACCCATAGGCACTGCATTATTTATAAATGTACCATTACCTTGATTTATCCACAGATAATTAGCTTCACCATCATTTGCAACATATATATCCGGCAATCCGTCAGAATTAAAATCATTAGCAACTACTCCAAGCCCCTTCCCACTAATCTTACCTATATTGGAATAATTGGAGATATTAGTGAATGTATTATCACCATTATTCTTGTATAACACATCAGGTATTCCTTCATAAGACTTAGGACCGCAATAATCTTGCCGACCAGCTCTATCCGTGCAAAACTGTGAACTATCATAAACTAAATAATTTGTAATAAAGATATCCAAATATTTATCATTATTATAATCCAAAAAAATAACAGAACTACCCCACTCCGAATTATTTATTCCAGCAGTTTTAGAAATATCTGAGAATGTTCCATCACCATTGTTTAAAAACAATTGATCTGAGCCTAGATTCGAACAGTAAATATCTTGATAGCCGTCATTATTAATATCCCCAACAGCAGTACCCATGCTGAAACGAGTACTCCCTAAGCCGGAGTAATTTGTTTTATTTTCAAATATGTTTTTATCATTCTGAACATATAATTCATTTGTTGGTTGGATGTTATTATTATTCTCTGATCCTGGCCCATTTAAAAAATAAATATCCATTAAACCGTCATTATTAATATCAAAAATCGCGACACCGGAACCAATGCTTTCAGACATATGATATTCACCTGTATTCCCAGGATCATGATTAAATTCCACAGCTAACCTTTCAGTCATATCCGTAAAAATATTTATATTATTTCGATCCAATTCTATAGTACATGATCCAACCACTAGCAGAATAATAAACGAAAAAAGAAAAGATAAGTTTTTTCTATTTTTAAAAGTTATTAATTGGTTCATAATTATTTATTATAATTTGTAGGAAATAGTGATAATTAAATTTTTATATAAAAAATAAAAAAGGGTGTAAAACCTTAGTAAAAACTAGATCTTTTTTAATTTTATTCAATCTAGGAGCCTTTTGTTGCAAATATTTTAATAGATTACACTTGTTTGATTATTTTTCTTTAATGTACCTTCAGACTACCACAATCAATTATTCTTATAATTAATTTAAGTTGTGTTTTTAATATTTATAAGAGTACAAATTAAAAAAATAAGACTAAAAATTACGATATCAATAATCTACAATACGCAATAATTAGACTTTTTAAGCAATCTCTTTATTGGATATAATACATAGTTCAACAATACAAGAAATAAAATCAATTGAAATGACAGATAACATAATATTAAATATTGAAAAAAATGAAAAACTTGGCACAATCTCAGTTTATCGGGATGGTGTGGAATTTCCAATACTAACCCAAAATGCAAATTCAGGCCATAGACCATATCTACATCCAATCATTGCTCCAGATGGAAATGGTTCAATTACTGAGTATAGCCCAGGACACCATAAGCATCAGACGGGATTATATTGGGGTTTCACCCGAATCAATGGAAATAATAATTTAATTCCTGAAGATAAGTTATTAGACTGGTTTTACAGTAGGGATTATAAACAATTTAAAAAGTCAGATGGGACATGGGATAAAACTGAAAGATCTCCAGAGAAAAAGAAAGAAATTGCCAAAGCAGTAGGTAGGGATTATTTTCATAATTATGGTCCGGAGTATTGGCAGTTAGAATCTGCAACAGTTTTACATTCTCATGGTAAAGAAGTATCATGGAAAACTGTTTATAATATGCTTGATGGAGATGGCAAAACAATAATGATTGAAACACAAAAATGGATAATGAAAATTGTTGATGGAAATTACATATTAGATCTAGAGTGGATGGGTCATGCAAAGATTGATATTACCATTAATAAGTTTGATTATGGTGGAATGTTTCTAAGAATGCCCTGGAAAGAAGGTGTACGTGCAGAAGTTATTAATGCCTCAAAACATCGTGATTTAGAAGCAGAAGGTCAGAGTGCAAAATGGCTAGATATAGGTTTACAGATTGAAGGGCGTGATGACCTCGCACACATCGCAATTTTTGACCATAATGGGAACTCAGGCTATCCAACACCCTGGCGTGTTGATGGCCAATTTGGAGTTGGCCCTTCCCAAGCTATAAATAATGATTGGTCTATAAAAAATGGGGATAGTGAAATTATAAACCATCAATTAATAGTTTATACTGGAGAATTAGAAATTAATAAAATGAATGAAATGTGGGATGCATTTGTTAAGGAGAAAACATAATGAGATCTATAATCTGTGTACATGAGCGTTATGAACGTGCTTGGTCTTTTACTGCTGATTATTGGCATCAAAGATGGAAAGAAGAAGGAGATACTGAACTTTATCGAAGTGAAGACCCTAAAGCTAGAATAACCGAATTAGTATCAGACCCTGCTACTGTAACACGCCTGGTAATTCTAGGGTTTCCTGCTGAATCAGAAGACCTTACTCCTTTTTCGACACTTGAAGAATGTTATTTTGATGATGGCTGGAACGATGTACCATCAACAGGGATTAAAGAAGCTGAAGCTAGAGGTGTGAAGTTTCTCTATGTACGTGAACCACCATACGGTGATGTCCAATGGGGCCAATCGGTCGCTGAGTACGCACTCGGCTTAACCATCTGTTCTCTGAGACGTATTCCTCAAACATACACCGAAATGATGCATGGCCACGATACATGGGACTACTCTGCTCCAGGAACAGATTTGGGTAAACCAGGTGAGCGATGTGCTCAAATGGGTGATGACCCCAAATTTGCTAATGGTACGATATCCGGGAAAAAAGTAAGAATATTGGGTGCAGGTAATATTGGCGCGCGATACGCATCTTTTTGCTCGATGCTAGGTGCTGATGTCGCAATGTGGGACCCAATGGCAAAGGATGCAACTTTTGCTGTTTCAGGTGCAAGAAGATGTTTTGATAAATTAGAGTTAGTGAAAGACGCTGACATATTCGCACCTATGGTTCCACTATTTGAGGCAACAAAAGGTATAGTAAATACTGAGATGATAAATAAAATTCCGAAAGGGGGTCTTTTTGTATTAGTAACTCGAGCTGGAGTGTGTGAAGTAGAAACTCTCTACGATAGAGTTTTAAATGATGAATTATCTCTGGCTGCAGATGTATTTGATATCGAACCATTACCACTTGACTCTCCCCTGTTAGGACGGAATAATGTAGTTCATACACCTCATAACGCAGGACGAACAATCGATGCTAATTGTACACGCGCAGATGATGCAATCGCAAGATTTAAAGTTCGATAAAATCATAATTATCAAGATAGTATCGGATTTATTTTAAACTTGAAAATTGAATTTAGATTGTTGATATAAAATGATATTTAAAATAACAAAAGAAGAATTAAAGGATAAAATTCTTGGTGGTTGGACTGGAAAATCATATGGTGCGATGATGGGTGAGCCAATGGAATTCCATGCACAAGGAGCTGTCTACAGGGGTAGCTTGGATATACAGCCTGAAGCACCCAAAACTTGGCTACATAAAGAAGATGATCTTTATACCAATATGGCATTTCTAGAAATAATGCGAGATAAAGGATTAAGCGCAAGTCAGGATGATTTTTCCAATATATTCCGCAAATCAAAATTTATGCTATGGCATGCGAATGGTCAGGCGAGGCAAAACCTTCTTGAAGGTATTAAACCAGGATTATCAGGACATCCAAAATATAATCCNCATGCTGATGATATAGATTTTCAAATAGAATGTGATTTTATCGGTATAGTNTCNCCAGGATTAGCTGAAACTTCTCAANATATNGCTNACAANGTTGGACANATTATGAACTATGGAGATGGATATTACGCTGGNGCTTTTTTANCTGCNCTCTATACNTATTCCTTTATNGANAATGATATAGTTAGCATAATCCNAAAGGCTAAACTTGCAATACCTGANAACTGTAATTATTCATNAATTATTAATGATTTACTCTNNTGGTATNATGAAAACCCNGATGATTGGGAATTGACATGGAAAAAACTTGAAAATAAATGGAACTACGACCTGTGTCCTTGGACCAAGTCCGACCCACCTACTATTCAGGATAAAATTGTCGGGAAATTTAATATCCAAGGACATTTTAATGGAGCTTATATCTTATTAGGGTTGCTCTATGGGAAGGGAGACTATCTGGAATCAATAAAAATTTGTACTCGTTGTGGGCAAGATACTGATTCCAATGTTGCAAACTGTGGAGGTATTATGGGAGTAATAACTGGTTATCAAGATCTTCCGAACGATGTAAAAAATGAGCTAACTCCATATATGGATAGGGATTATTATTACACTAGCCTATCCATAAACTCAGCTAGTGATCTAAGTTATGATTTAGCAATCAAAAACATTTTAAATAATGGTGGAAAAATTGATAATGAGCAAATCAGTATAAAAACACAGCAATATGTATTTAATGGCGACCCTGAAGTCTCATTCAACAATCTATCCTTCAAAAATATATTTACAGTACACCCGGAACTTTCTCCAGAAATTAAATTAAATGGAAGCTGGGAAAAGCATGAACGTTTTCCTGATTTTTTTGTATCAAATAAAACAGGTGATTTTATTGAAGTTGAATTTTCTGGTTCATGTATCTACATGCAGGGTAACCTGCATGAATGCTGCGGTATTCTTAATGCTTATATTGATGGTGAATTACTACAAACTCGTGATATGTATACGAGAAAAGAATATAATGATTCATCACAATGTACAGCGGTTTGGATTACCAATATACCGGATACGAAACATATCTTAAAAGTTGAAGTATCTGGTAAGAAAAGAAAGGAAGCTTTAGGTACGGAGGTGCAATTAGGCAGAGTAATTTCTTATACTGGAAGTGTAACAGAACCAGATACAAATTATTAATAAGATATAGAAAAATACAAAATTATTATAGTCTATTTGTATTTGGGATAGCACTGGAGATAATTATTCCTCATTAACAATCCATACGGATCCATCAGGTTTTATAACTCCTTTAGTAAATATAAAACATCCGTATGGCCTTGATTCCCCTGTTACAACTGTGGCAAATGCATCTAAGGATTCTTTGTAGAATTGTTGCCTTTCAATCGAACCAACTTTCCAGCTTGGCCCTGAAATACTTTTTACAACTTCAATTAAATCTTTATGAACTTCATTAATTTCATCAGGTTTACCATCAATCTCCATCCTTCTGACAGGTGATGGGATAAAACTATCTAATGGGAATATAGATAATATTGCCTTAGCTACTCTTGGGATATCTAACCCATCAATTCTAATAACTTTGTTAGATGTAGAGGCTGCCGGATAATTTGTATCACATAAAACTAAATTATCCCCATGCCCCATTGAACGTAAAATGCTCAATAATTCAGGAGATAATATAGGATCAATATTGATTAGCAAAAGCTACCTTAACTCATCCTTATGAAAAATAGACCAAATTGATACGGTTATTTTTGATAAAATACTTCTATTAATGTACAATTGGTTCAACTTGTCTTTGAGACATTAGGTAAGAAAATAAATCAAGTATCTGCGTAGTAGACATATCATCTAACATTGCTTCTGGCATCATGGATAATTCAGAATTATCCATGGATTGTATACTTGATTTACTTATTACAACAGCATCCTGGCCAACCACTCTTAACGTTATGGAGCGATCATTTTCATTTGCAATATTACCAGCATAAGTACGGCCATCTCTAGTTGTAATCATAACCATTTTATAGTCATCTTGTATTATTCCACTTGGATCCATAACATTATTTAGTAAATAGTCAATATTAGTTCTATCTGCACCTGTGAGTTCAGGACCAAGAATACCACCTTCTCCATACATGACATGGCAGGCACCACATAGACCATCATAAATGTATCGTCCCTTCCCAGGGTTGGCTGTACTTATTTTTTCACTTGTTAATAAAGTTTTATATTTTTCCATCGAAGCCATATTCTCGGATGTTTCCTTTTGCAGTGGCCCCCATACTTCAAGGAATCCACTTCCAAGAACCCGACGAAGTTGCCTAGCAGTATATGCTGGTATATCCTTCTTTGTTAAAGATCCCTTTTGTAGTCCCCAACTCAAAAACCGTGCATATACTTGGCGGGATGCCATTGCTTGAACAACTTCAAGTTTTTCCGATGAATCAAACTCATTATATTTTTCCATCATTAAACCACCCAGGTTACCGCTGTCCCATGATGTGTGGTAAGCAGCCATTGCGCGAATAGCTTCTTTCCTTAGCCCCTTTACTTCGATTAATTCAGGTATTAAATCAATTAGTATAGGATGTTGTTTATTTGCTAAACTACGGATGGCAGAATTTTTTGCTTTAATTGACTCATCTTCATTATTTAAAATTGAAATTAATTGCATGGTAGCTTCAATATCACCAAACTGTTGTGCAATTTCGGTTGCCATTTTTGCTACCCCATCATCTTCTTTAAGAGACGCATATACTTTATCCCAATTTTTCGGAGGTTCTAAATCAGATAATCCTTCCATACCATCAAGCATTCCCTTCATTATTGATAATCTTCCGCTAGAGCGAGATTGAATTCCACTTGCTAAAACATCTAACTCATCGGCATCAACAAGACGCCTTGCTATGTACTCACTAACCAGATTAATCTTACTTTTTTTAGCAAACTCGATTGCACGAACAGGATCAGAAGTAACAAGTGGTTCAAAAGCAAACCAAATGAACTTTGGTATATTATGGTCATCATTATCCTTTTCATTCCCCATTAAAGCTTCTGCTATTGGCCAACGTTTCTCTTCATCAATCCGCTGAAATGCAGCTGCTATATACATTCTTACAACAGCTGATCTATCTTTTTTAGCCATACTTAAAAATTTATTAAGTGCTTTGTCAGATGGATTTTTATCTTCAGCTATCATTTGCACTGCCCAAGCACGTACATATTCGTCTCTATCTTTCAAAGATTTAATCAGATCATCTTCCGTGAACCCACCAGTGATATGCAAGGACCACATTCCTCTAAGACGATAGTCTGCATTGGAATTCCTATTAAAAATATCTTGAAGTTTTTTTAATGCATCTTGATCAATTTGTCTCTTACTGGCTCTTGCTTGAAGAATTATGCGAGCCCGCCGTGAATGCCAATCGCTTTTACTTAATTGTAATTCAGCAAGCTCTAAGTCAGTCATTTTATTTAGATCACTATATCTTCCTTTCCAATTTTCTGCTAAGGATTGCTCAGGAAGCATGCGAAATACCCTACCTGTTTCTTTATGCATAACCTCATTACCACATATACTTCCATCATGCCAATCTAACACGTAAAGCCCACCTTCTGGACCAACTTCCATACTAAAACCAACAAACTGAGCATTATTAGCATACATAAAATCATCTGCATGACTAGCGACAAAGCCTGAGCCTTTCTTTTCTAAATTATCTGAAAGAACAGCATGCTCATGAATATTTGCCATAAAAATTCTACCATGGTGCTCTTCTGGAAATGCATCCGATTGATAAACTCGTGCTCCACCATGCGCTGAACGATGCCTGTGGTCTACTATTGTTCTGATATCTCCATAAACATACGGATTGAAATGCTGACCTCCCTGTCTGTGATATATCCCCCCAGGAATTACATGAAAAAGATGGGGGATCACACAGGCACTGATAAATAACTGACCCTTTGAATCATAGTCTATACCCCAGGGATTACTAAATCCATGTGCAACAACCTCAAATATTTTTTTTGTTGGATGATATCTAAAAACTCCCCCATTTATATCTACTCCATCTGCTTCTAATAAATCTTCAGGAAACGGATCTTTATGACCGTACAATTTCCCTTTTCCATTTGGTTTCCTTACTACCGATGGAGTCGCAAATCCTTCACATCCATAGAGCCATCCATCTGGGCCCCAGTGCAAACTATTGATTGTTTCATGACGATCTCGGATTCCCCAGCCTGTGAGTAGAATCTCAATATCTTCCATCTCTCCTTTATCATCTCCATCCTTATCTGGGATAAATAATAAATTTGGTGGGGCACCTACATAGACTCCGTCAAAACCAACTGCTATTGCAGCAGGGAAGGCAATGCCTTCTGCAAAAACTTTCATATTATCAGCTTGACCATCATTATCTGAATCTTCAAGAATAAGAATTTTACTATCTCCAGAATTTGAGAAACCATCTCCACGAGATTCATAGTCTCTATTTTCTGCGATCCACATACGTCCACGATCATCCCAGCAAAAAGCCATGGGCTGTGTAATCATTGGCTCAGATGCCCATGCATTGACTTTAAAGCCTTCAATTGTGGTCATAGCATCAACTGCTTCGTTTGGCTCAAGGAACTTTTCCTTCCTACCTTCTTCCTGAGCTTGACGCCATAATTGAGTTGCATACGGGTAAGGGTTGCCACCCCATTCTACCCATTGGTTTGTGAGCTCTAAGTCATTTAATTCCCCTGTAAATACTCTTAACTGATAATTAATACTCTCAGTAGTCCCTTTTTCTATACTCCAATCCCCGTCAATAGATCTTGCAGGTCCAACACCAAATTGCCCATCTACTCGCCAGGGTGTGGGAGCATCAGTATTTAATGGATGATCAAAGATTGCTATGTGTGCTAAATCATCACGTCCTTCTACCTGCATACCAATATCGAGCCACATTGATTTTTTCCCCTCTGCTTGCGAATCACGATGTCTTGAAGCATTAATAACTTCTGCACGTACACCTTCTTTCCAGGGCATTCTGAGGAACATTCCACCATAATCAAATTCATTAATTGTAATATCTGTAATTGCACTACCCCGCCACTCTAGGTCTAAAATATATTCCCCTTCAATTAATCTCATTGACCATTTCTGGGTTTCTACCATAATTGTTTCCCCATTCTCATCAAGCATATTATAGACAGTTTGCCAAGAGACCTTTTCACCAATCGAATCAACAACTACGGCTGAATCTAATTGCCAATAGTCTGGACCATAATTATGAAAATAGTCCCTACCCATAGCCTTAGCTATTAGTTCCTGTTTTTCTATCGGTCTTGGAGCTTTACCCCAAGATCCATCTGGTTTTTTATAATATCTGAATTCTCTCCCATAAAACCAGGATGTAAGACTGTCATCTGGAATGAGATCATTATTCCCATTTATCCTAGTTAGCCCCCAGTATAATCCCGTCTGATGCTTATGATGGCCTGGACTATATTCGGTGATTGGCCCCTTTCCATCTGGAGCAATAATTGGGTGTATATATGGTCGATGACCTGCTTTTGCATTTTGAGTTAGTATTGGCAATTTCCCATCAGCCCTATAAACCGAGATTGTTCCAAGTTCTTTGCTCTCCTTTATTACCAAATTGGTTTCTGATATTGAACCGTACTGATTAGTATTTTGAGATGTACAACTGAAACTAATCAGAGTTACAATTACGATTATTGAAAAATTTCTAAATATATTTTTCATAGCTTAACCTTTTAATTATTTAATTTATTTTTGTTCCAATAGTTTATAGCAGTTAAAGTCAACATCCATAGTACAATAATTATTAAACCTCCAAGCTCACGAACTTGTTCAACTCCAAGACTATTCATTTTCCAAGTAACTAAATCTTCAACCGATGAGTCATTAGATACTACATCGGGTAATAGTGTTAATACCCAAACAAGCCCTGCTACACCTGGAAAAATTGTAATTGTCCAGTGAGTTATCATATCTCTTTCTACTACAATACAGGCTATTGCTGCTGATCCATACATTGCCATCCACAGAAATGAATCAGGATCATTGTATTGAACCAAAATACACAGCGAGAATACCGCAAACATCAAGTAATTTGAAATCGACAATATCTTCGATTGCCTATCTTGCATTATACGCTTATCGATAATAATTGTACGTTACTAAACTTATCCAACTCTTTTCAAAACTGATCGAAAAAAGATCAGGGGAAAACAAAGTAATTTTAATTTGGTTTTACTTAATCTGGGATAGTAAAGCCAGGGAGATTGACAATAGCGCCTCCCTTTAAGGCTGATTCGTGAGCACAAATACCTACACAAGTCCAGTTCGCGCTGGTAACAGCATTTGGCCATGGATCACGATCTTCAACCAATGCATTCACAAATTCATTTGCCATATGCGGATGAGAGCCTCCATGCCCCGCTCCTTGAATGAATGATAAATGATCAGCGTCATGAATATCACTCGTAAATTGCTGGATCTCTTTTGGTAACAGGTGTCCATAATCAGGAACTTCTACTAATGATGGAATTTCTGGTTCTGGTTTTTTTGCAGTATGCACAACATGCTTTTCACCTTCTACGAGTGTCCACTCGAATGATTTCTTTGATCCGTAAACATCTATCGACTCACGATATTGCCGTGCCGTATCATACAAAAAGCGCCAAATTTGAGCAGCTACATCCGAATCTTTAATTTTTATATGACAGGATTCAACAGCAAAGGAGTTGCCTGATTTCTCAGCAATTCTTTCATTGACGGCACCAGAACCAAAACATGATACATACTCTGCATGTCCATTTACCATGCCAAGAACTGGTGAGACAACATGAGTCGCATAATGCATTGGGATCATCCTCTCCCAGTACTCAGGCCAACCTTCCATATCCTGAGGATGAGAAGCCTTCATAAATTGAATTTTACCCATTTCTCCTTTATCATACATTTCCTTGATAAAAAGGAACTCACGACTATATACAACAGTCTCTGCCATCATATACTTAAGGCCAGTTTCTTTCACAAGCTTGACAATCTCTTCACATTCTTCAATTGTTGTTGCCATTGGCACAGTACACATAACATTTTTTCCAGCCTTTAGAGCATCAATTGACATCCATCCATGATCAGGGATTGGAGAATTAATATGTACAAAGTCTACATCTGGATCTTTTAATACGTCACTATAATCCGTATAACGCTTTGGGATGCCAAATGCATCTCCAATTTTTTCAAGTTCACTCTCATCTCTGCGACATATTCCGTACATATTAGCATTCGGATGACTTTGATAAATAGGAATAAACTCTGCACCGAATCCTAAACCAATAATTGCAACATTAACTTTACGATTTTTATCCATAATATGTTCTCCTGAAATAATTAATATTTTTACTCTTCTTCATCTGAAGTATCAATACTGCCTTCACTTATTTCTTCTTCATTAAGATGGATCTGTTTGTAACCACCTATTGATCTAAAATACATCATCATACCTAGATAACTAACTAGCATGATTGCTGGAAAAATTGCGACTGTTGAAAGTGCACCTTGTTTTGCATTAGTTTGGATCTTTGATATCACAGATTTTTCAGAAGTAGAGAGTGAATTAACTTTTTGCTGATCAATTGGTTTATAATCTCCAAATATACTTGATTTTTCATTGCCCATTACCTTAGCATGAACCGCTGAGTTCTGGTCGAATAAATCACGGTCAATTTGTTTATCCTGAATATTCCCAAGAAAAGCAGCACCAAATACACCTGCAGCAAGCATTCCCACCCCAGTAATCGCATTTAGTGTGAGAGCCCCTCCTTTTGGGAAGCGTTCACCGGCAACACCAAGCATCGTTGGCCAAAAGAATGTTTTCCCTAAACCATAAATCGTTGCTGATATGAATATCATAAATCCTGTAGCACTTGATAGGATAACTAAACCGACCAATGCTATAGCACTACTGAGGGCTAATAGGCCAAGGGGGGAAATTCTATGTACAATCGGACCTGCATAAAATCTTAAGACCATCATGATTAATGCTGTATATACTACAACCCAGCCAGCATTATCACCAAGAAAAGGCACCATCAACTCAGTAATCCAACTGTCTGTACCTAATTCTGTAGTTGCTAAGGGGACCATAATGAGCAATAATATAACAAATAAAGGCCTGCCAAAAGATTCCGTATACATATAGTATGCCACTGATACAACAACAAGTAATATCGTTAACGAAATATGAGGTAAACTAAACAACTCTCCTTCAACTAAGGGACTCAGACCTGCAACTCTGTTAATCTCGAGCAAGACTATATATAAGATTAGAAAGAAACCTAGCGCACCTGCTTCACTAAGCATATCCTTATAGGAGACACCTGCTTTTACTCGTTCTTGTACAGGAAATTCTCGACCGTATAATACAAAACCATATATGAACACAGGAATCAATACTAAAGCGACTTTCCATTCCCAACCTGTTTGAGGTCCCATTAATATCGCCAGGATACCCCCTAATACTAAACCAGCTGGCCAACCAGCATGGAGAATATTCATCCATTTTGTTTTTTCTTTCGGGTATATCGTTGCTACAACTGGATTAATCGCTGCTTCTACAGTCCCGTTTCCTAGAGCCAGAATAAATGTCCCAATATAAAGCATCCAATATCCATCTGCAAATATAGTTACAACTGCAGACAGCACATGGAGGCCAAATGCTATCATCATGGATATTCCATAGCCAATTTTGTCGACTATTAAGCTAAATAAAATAATGCTTATACAAAAAGGCCAAAGCCCCACACCAAATATTTCACCCTTTTCAGTTTCACTTAAACCAAATTCAACACCCCAATCTCCAATAACTTGGGTCCTAACAATGAAACCAAATGAAGTCGCAGCTAATGCTGCAAAACACCCCCAAAATAGTAACTGATTTTGTTTTTCTGAAAGGTTCTCAATTTTATTCATCAGGCACTCCTAAACTATTTAATTTGTTAGACAAACTCTTATTATGCAGGATATTTTATCTCGAACACTTAAGAGCAAGGAAGAACTTTTTTTATATTTCGGTTTAAAAAGTTTTTTTACCGAATTTTGTTTTCATTTTTTCTTAATACCTAGCCAAGAAAATAATAGAACAATCGTTTGTTCTACTCCTTAAGGTAAGGCGAAGGGAAAACTTAAATCAAGCAATATTTGGTTTTTTCCAGAACATATATCAGAATAATCACAAAAGTAATTTTTTAATACTTTCAAAACTTATTATAATTATTGCGCATTTGAGCTAGATAACTAATAAGAGAAAATTTTTTCTATAATTANTTAATGCCTTATCTATTTTGTATCCAAGAATAATTCAATGTAAATATTGATTTACCAAAGACTCGAATAGTTCCTGTTTACCACTAATCTTTTCTGGCTCTCCAATTTCTTTAGCAATATTCGTAAGCTGCTCTAGGCCCAATTGACCTTTTTCAAAAGATGCACCATCACCAACGTCAAAAGTAGTATATCTATTAGATTTTAATTTTAAATAATCAGATTTTTGTAAAATTTTATCTGCAATCATAAGGCCTCTGGCCAGAGTATCCATTGAATGTATGTGTCCAATAAATATATCTTCTAGATCGGTAGAGTTTCTTCTAGTTTTTGCATCAAAGTTCATCCCACCATTACCAATGCCATTCTCAGAAAGAAGAATCATCATTAAATGGGTAGCATCATATATATTGTGCAAAAATTCATCTGTATCCCAACCATTTTGGTGGTCTCCTTGGTTGATATCAAGGCTACCAAATAAGCCATAATCACAAGCAGTTTGAACTTCATGAGCAAAAGTATGTCCAGCAAGAGTTGCATGATTATTCTCAATATTTATTTTAAAATCATTTTCTAGATCATAATTTTTTAAAAATGCAACAACCGTAGAGACATCAAAATCATATTGATGTTTTGCTGGCTCCATCGGTTTTGGTTCGATAAGAAAGGTTCCTTCGAAGCCATTTTCTCGTCCATAGTCTCTTGCCTTTTGAAGAAATGTACCTAAATGATCAAGTTCACGATTCATATCAGTATTAAGCAACGACCAGTAACCTTCTCTTCCTCCCCAGAAAACATAATTCGTACCACCAAGAGAAATTGTTGCATCCAATGCTGCTTTCACCTGTGCCCCAGCATGGGCTAGTACACTAAAGTCTGGGTTTGTTGCTGCTCCATTCATATATCTTGGATTCGAAAATAAATTCGCAGTCCCCCATAGTAGTTCTACGCCAGAATCACCTTGTTTTTGCTTAGCTTTTTTAACCAATTCTTTGAGATTATTTTCAGATTCTTCAACAGAAGAACCTTCCGGTGCAATATCCCTATCATGAAAACAGTAAAAAGGGACTCCTAGCTTGGTAAAAAATTCAAAGGCTGCATCCAGCCGATCAACCGCAGCTTGCATAGGATCAGATGATTCATCCCAAGGAAATTGTTTTGTCCCGGGGCCAAATGGATCCCCTCCTGTACCACAGAATGTATGCCAGTAGCAAACCGCAAAACGAAAATGTTCACGCATTGTTTTACCAGCCACCATTTGATCTTCATTATAGAACTTATAGGCCAATGGGTTCGAAGACTCCGGGCCCTCATAAACAACTTTATTAATATTCGGGAAATATTCCCGCATACCTGTTACGATATTCCTATCCATATTTTATTCCTTTAAATTTCATTCGTTCTAATTGTTGAAAAATATACTAAAATCGTTATTAAAATAATAATGATTACATCTGAATTAATTAAATTTTATCTTTGAACTAAATCAACATGTATGCCACTAATTTTAAAACACTCTATAATAAAATTATAAATCATCAATTATTAATAGACCAAATGGGGTTGTAAGTATTGTTCCTTTAATCAACTTAAAAAGATATAGCTATTATAAGATAATTCTAAAATGACTATTAGATAAATTATAATTATTATAATTATTAAATTAGCAGAACATAATTGAAATAATGAGATATAAATCTACAATTATAGTGATATTTACTATAGCTCTATGGGCTATCTTCAAATACCCGTCCTGGAAAAAAGAAAAAATAGAATCAAATCGATTAATTGATTGGTCCAAAGTTACAGATGATCCAAACGAACATTTAGATTTTGAATTAGTAATGCCCGGCGATGCAACTGATAGTCCAGATGCCCATTTAAAGGTAGATGCTTATGCTAAAAGGCTGCTTGAAGAACGCTTTAATGTCACTTTAAACTATAGTATGGTTGACGTTGCCACCTATGAAAGAAAAGCAGCTCTTGTCAAATCATCAGGATTTATCCATGATGTCTTAATTGAAGAAACATCTATGTTAAAATCTTCCGTAAAACATGGATTCATTATGCCTATCCCTTTTGAAGTAATTTGTAAATATGCACCAACTTATGCTAAAATTGTTCAAAAATGGGGTAGCTATGGGTGGCAGGGTTCAGTTGTAGATGGTGTAAACTATGGAATACCGTTGGTAATTCCTGATGCAAGATATCCGAAAGTTGGTATATGGCGTAAGGATTGGTTAAATGCAGTAGGTTTTAATGGCATTCCAGATAGCATGAATGAATATGAAGAAGTTTTTGAATTATTTAAGACCAGTAAACCTGATGCAAAAAGTTTTTTACTAGCCTTTGGAAATGAGTTGAATGAAGAACAAAAGCAACAAGTCTTGAATGATGCAAAACCAGTGTGGGCTATGACTGGAGATGTAATAAACTGGCGAGCAGGAATGTTTACAGAGATTTTTGGTGCTTTTAATATACAACCGTTTAATTGGGTATTGAGGGATAGCCAAATTGCTTGGGGAGGTACTCAAGAAGATTCAAGAAAAGCAGTAGAACTTTTACATAAATGGTACAAAGCTGGTTATATACATCCTGATTTTGTAACCGATGAATGGACAGCAGAAGTACTGTCGAAACTATATTCTGGGGTAACTGGTTACCTTTCCCACTGGTCGCTTTATTCAGAGCTACACCCTAAGGGCGAAAGAGTCAGAGTCATGGGCCGTCTTCAGAAACTCAGAGATCGAGAATTATTATTGAAACTTGGTAAAACAAAGTTTGAAACTGATAGTCTTATAGATGCTAAATCTGAAAGGTATGTTAATCTTTGGAATGCGGCGACCGCTCCAAGAGGCCCTAATGGTCACAGGGGGCACCGTCTGTATGGAGCCATTGGAGGTTTTAGTGGTGGATATTATGCATTTGGAAATACTGTAATAGAAAAGCCCCAAAAAGTTTTACGATGGCTGAGAATGATGGAAACAATTATGAATGATGAAAACCTTATAATTAATATTAGTATGGGTAAAGAAAATCTACATTGGGAATGGCAGGATAGCGAATTGGGACCAGAGCCAGTAGGGAAACAACCTTACGGCACTATGTCTTATAATCGAAATGCAGAGGGTCTAGGTTGGAGTCTCTGGCACCAGGAATATGGTTACTTAGTTCAGGTCCCCATTAATGAATATATTGTAAAACGTTATTTCCCTCCAGGGAAAATTGAGTTTCGAAAAAAGTATACGCCATCCGCTTGGGGAGATCAATGTTTATTTGGAGATACCGAATCAAATGCACCTAATCATATTGCCAGTCTGATAAAACGTATGAATCTATATCAACAAACAAAGCTGACAGAATTTATAGTAGGTGATTTGCATATTTCAGAATGGGATAAATATGTAAGCGATTATAATAAGTTAGGGGGAGATGTAATACTAAATGGCATGAAGAAATATTATAAAGAAACATTGGCAACAGCAGAAAGAGTTAAGTCAATTATTAGTATATTTGAACCTAAACCTTTATGATCATACAACAATTAGATTTAAACCTTTACTATGGTTGAGAATAATAGCAACTATCAAAATAATAAAATGCTCCTGTATATGTTTTTACCATGTGCAGTCTATTATTTTATTTTTGATTATATCCCTATGGGGGGATTGATGATCGCTTTCAAAGACTATAGTATTAAGAATGGTATCCTAGGTAGTCCGTGGATCGGATTAGATCATTTTGATAGATTATTTGGAGGATCTGAGTTTTTACTCGTCCTAAGAAATACACTTATGATCAGTATAATAAAAATAATCTGTGGATTTTTTGCCCCCGTAGTATTTGCACTACTACTCAACGAAATAAGAGCAGGGTTTCTTTCCAAAGGCATCCAGTCTTTAAGTCTCCTGCCATACTTATTTAGCTGGGTTATACTTGCAAGTATTTTTCGTTTGATTTTTTCAAATAGTGGTCCTGCAAATGAAATGCTTAGTTTAATTGGTGTTGATAATCCTATAAACTGGTTGAGTGATGATGTTTGGTTTATTTTTGTTATAGTTGTAACAGATATCTGGAAAGGATTGGGGATTGGAGCAATCATTTATTTAGCAACAATAGCATCTATACCAATGGAATTATACAAGGCTGCAAAAATTGATGGGGCGAATCGTTTCCAACAGATGTTATTTATTACTTTGCCGCAATTAAAACCAACCATGATTACTCTTCTTATCCTGAGTATGGGTGGTTTCCTAAGTGCAGGGTTTGACCAAATTTATAATATGTATAATCCGCTTGTTTATGATGTAGCAGACATTATTGACACTTATGTACTGCGCATGTTAACCGATTTAAATTTTGAGATTGCAACAGCAGCAGGTATGTTCAAATCTGTTGTTGCGGTTATCCTGATTATGGTCTCAAACTCCATTTCAAAACGGCTTACTAACGGAGAGCAAGGACTTTACTAATTATGATTAAAGAGTCCTTTGGTTCCAGGTTTTTCGACGTAGTAAATATTACATTATTACTTATTTTATCTTTTACTATGTTTTACCCATTTTTATACTGCTTAGTATTGAGTCTGAGTTCTGAAGCATATGCTTCTCAAGGGGGCTTCTTTTTATACCCAAGATCGTTTGATCTTACAGCATATAAGGCAGTTTTCTCTAAACCTCACCTTCTTTCCGGTTTAATGAATAGTATTCTTCGGGTTTTTATCAGTGTCCCAATCTCAGTATTTTTAACGGCACTTTGTGCATATCCTCTATCTCGTAAAGAAACACCCTATCGTAAACATTTATTTTTATTTGTACTATTCACGATGTTATTCAGTGGTGGAATCGTGCCAATATACTTGCTCTACCATA